>CAZFNA010000033.1:0-19005 GCA_964520465.1 uncultured Pseudomonadales bacterium
CTTCGCGCACACTTGAAACTGTACATTTCAACTGATTTAAAGCATCCCCAATCCGCTGAATATCAAATACAACCTGCTCACGCAGTTCCACTGATGCCGTGGTATGGTTAAGTCCTAGAGTTAAAAGAGCCATTTAAACAACGATGAAACCAATGTTTGACAAGTCGCAAGATTATACCAGAGCTTTCACGCTCTTGGTCTGTCTTGCCGTATCCGCCTGCCAACCCCATGAAAAGTTACAGAAACAATTGTCCCAGAATGCTAAGGAGCAGCTCAAAAGTCGTGATGTGAGAACCATTTACTCCACAGCAGGATTAGTTTTGTTTGCGGAAGCTCAGCTCGCAGAGGGGCATGTACAGCAGGCATTAAAAAATTACCTAAGAGCTACGATGCGATCCCAAAATATTGAAGTCGCTGAACGGACCGCATTTTTGGCTAGGCAGGCCGGAACGCCAGACCAAGTCATAAAAGCATTAGATCGCTGGAAACTCATTGACCCAACCTCGCAAGCCGCCTCAGAAGCATCAATTATTTTTTATGCTGAAAGACAGAACGCCGTAGCTTTAGAGCAATCACTTACTCAACTACTTCACTTAGAACCCAATTATAGTGCCCATTGGATGGCGGGTTTTTGGGCAGGGCTCCCAAAAGAATCACAAGCACAGTTTCTATCTATACTCACAGATTTAGCAATGCAGCGAGCCAATGGCTCGCTTGCTATGGTGGTGGCTGAAGTAAAAAACGGGCTAACTCCATCTGCAGGAACCGATTGGCTCGACGCCTGGATCGACAAGACTCTACCGCAAGCAACACTTGTCCTTTTTCGCGCCCGTTTGGAATTACCCAACAGAAAGAAAGCAATGGCCTTGACTAAACAATTCAAGCATTTAGAAGGTGATCTCAATATTCAGTCACAGTTGGCTCGGTGGCATGGGCTTGAAGGCGAAAACGCAGAAGCATTGTCACTACTGCGAGACATAATCGACCAAGATCGAAGCAGGCATCAGGATCTGTTACCCCTAGGACTCTTGGAAATGCAAGCCGGTGACCTACGGTTAGCAGAAAAATATCTAAAAGAGCTATTGTCCAAGGAACAGTTTCGTTCAGATGCTTATTACCACCTAGGAAGGCTGGCAATAATTGAAGAGCACTTTACTTTAGCCATTAATCGGTTACTGCGCGTTGACAAAAGTAATCTCGTTATCGAGGCGAGAAAACTTCTCGCGACTGTTGCACTTAAAATAAAAAGTCCCAAAAAGGCACAGTTATGGTTTAAAGAAGCACGGCTATTGTTTCCGAGCTTGAAAGACGAGCTCTATCTGGCTGAGGCTCAGTTTCAAACTGCAAATAACATGGCAACCGATGCGGTTCCGATACTAACCGACGCTCTGTCTCGCGAACCTAATAATGTTCAAGTTTTATACACGAGAGCATTAGCTTACGAACAACTAGGTAATATTGACAGTACGGAAGCGGATTTGCGTCGCATTCTGAAATTAAAGCCAAATAGTCCTGACGCACTCAACGCACTTGGTTATACGCTTGCTGATCAGACCGACAGATATAGTGAAGCACTCCATTTAATTTCGCAGGCGCTAGAGCTCAATCCAGAATCCCCGGCTATTATAGACTCAATGGGTTGGGTCTTACTAAAGCTTGGCCGCTTGGATGAAGCTGAGGTCTACTTGGAAAAAGCGTGGGAAAAGACCCAAGATCATGAGATCGCAGCGCATTATGGCGAGTTACTATGGAGGCTTGGGCGGAAATATGATGCGCGCCGAATTTGGGACATGGGCTATGAATCCAGCCCAGAAAGTGACAAAATTCGTAGTACCATTCAACGGTTAACGAATTCGTGAAATATTTCATTCTTCCACTGCTGTTAAGTTTTCTTTTAACCAGCTGTTCGCTGATGCCCTGGGCTGCCGACGACGACGCTGAAGTATTAACATTTTTACCAGCCAACCAACTCAGCCAATGGGATTTAACTGCTAAATTTTCAGTGAGCACTTCCAGAGGCACAGAGTCCGGAAGCATCCGTTGGATCTTGAAGGAAAATGAAGAGCGGCTTGATGTACTTTCACCGACGGGTTCGGTTATCGCACAATTAGTTTTGACAGAGTCCGAAGCTCGTCTTAAAACAGATGATGGTGAATCAGTAGCTAGCGACGCTGAAACTCTTTTTAAAGATGTTATGGATTTGTCTCTGCCCGTTTCTGCATTAAGGTACTGGGTACGTGGGCTGACGGCACCAAATTTACCGGTGCAATCGGTCAAAAAAGATGCTGAAGGACGAATCATAGAAATCTTGCAAGATGGCTGGCGATTATCTTACAACGGTAATATTTCTATCGAATCAGGATCCAATCTTTTCGAGGTTCCTAGGCGTCTTAATGCAATCCGTAATGACGTTGAAATACGCTGGGCGAGTACCGAATGGCAGGCCATTACCCGATAATTAAGCCATCAGCACTCCTCCCAGGAGGATTTGTTGCAGCTGCGCCTGGAAAGGTTAATCGCTTTCTACACGTCTTGGGGCGTCTACCTGACAGCTATCATTCACTCGAAACTGGGTTCCAATTTTTAAATTGGTGCGACTGGATCCATGTTCGGAAAAAATCGATTCCTGGAATACAAATATTGCATGATCCACTCAGGTTGAATCAATCTAATCTCGTTTACAAAGCTGCCGAAAAATTGCTGCACCAGACGGAACTAGGGGTTGATATTTTAATTGAGAAGCATCTTCCAACTGGAGGTGGTTTGGGTGGAGGCTCATCGGATGCGGCAACCACTTTAGTGGTTTTAAATCATATCTTTGATCTGGGCTTAAACCAAATCAGCCTACAGAAGATTGGGATTCAACTTGGCGCAGATATTCCTATCTTTATCTTTGGTCAAAGTTGTTTAGCCAAGGGGATTGGCGAAATATTCGAGGCTATTGAGTGGCCTGGAAAGCGTGTTTTGATTGTGGATCCGCAAATTATTGTATCCACAAAATTAATTTTCCAGCACCCGAAGTTGACAAGAGATACCCCCTCTTGCAGTATTCGCGCCGTGCAGTTAGATACAACACGGAATGATTGCGAAGCGGTTGTCAGATTTGTTTACCCGAAAATTGATCGTTTGATCGAGGGTTTGAAAGTCTTGGGTAATCCCAGGCTGACTGGAACTGGTGGTTGTGTATTTGTTGTTGACCCTTCTAATAGGTTTAGCACGCAAGACATAGTTGGTGATCTTGGAGTCGTCAAAGAGAGCCTCCTGAACAATCGTTCGATGCTGTATGCTTCTAGCGCTATTAAGTAAATGGGGTGTGGCCAAGTGGTTAAGGCAGCGGGTTTTGATCCCGCCATTCGTAGGTTCGAATCCTACCACCCCAGCCAATCTAAAACCGTCCGACGTTTGAGGAGTCATTTGTGGCCCAATTAATGTTGTTTTCCGGCAATGCCATACCAGAATTATCAAAACAAGTTTCTGACTATCTTGCTGTCCCGCTTGGTAATGCCAGCGTTGGCCGTTTCTCTGATGGAGAAATTTCCGTTGAAATCAACGAAAATGTTAGGGGAGAGGATGTATTTGTATTGCAATCAACCTGCGCACCAACTAATGATAATCTTATGGAGTTAGTGGTAGTTTGTGATGCCTTAAGGCGAGCATCTGCCTCGCGAATTACTGCAGTTGTGCCTTATTTTGGATATGCTCGCCAAGATAGGCGACCGCGCTCTGCGCGTGTGCCTATTACCGCCAAAGTGGTTGCTGATATTATGGTTGGTGTTGGTATCGATCGCGTGTTGACTGTTGATTTGCATGCGGATCAAATCCAAGGATTTTTTGATGTGGCTGTTGATAATATCTATGCGACTCCTGTGATGCTCGACGATATTCAGAGAAATCAGCCAAAAGATGCTGTGGTGGTATCACCTGATATAGGTGGTGTTGTGCGCGCTCGTGCCATGGCTAAACAACTGGATAGTGACCTTGCAATTATAGACAAGCGCCGTCCAGCTGCTAATCAGGCGGAAGTAATGAACATCATAGGGGAGGTCAGTGGTCGAACCTGTTTAATTGTTGACGATATAGTCGATACCGCTGGCACACTATGCAACGCTGCCAAAGCGCTCAAAGAAAAAGGCGCAAAACAAGTCGTTGCTTACTGCACTCATCCTGTTTTATCTGGCCAGGCACTGGAAAATTTGAGAGATAGCGCGCTTGACGAATTAGTGGTTACTGATAGTATCCCGATCCCTTTGGAGATAATGAACACTGGCCGTGTTCGAATTATCACCATCGCTGCATTACTTGGTGAGGCGTTACGGCGTGTCAGTAATGAAGAATCCATCAGTGCGATGTTTCGTTAACTATGGATAAACCAGCGTTTTACTGGTCGAGGTAAAACGTAGACATTAAAGGAGAAGGAAATGTCTGAGTATAGCTTGACCGCGCAAAAGCGTGATGAAGCAGGGAAAGGTTCGAGCCGCCGCCTGCGTCGACTGGAAGATTTGGTTCCAGCCATCGTATATGGTGGTAAAAATCAGCCAGTGTCGATCCAACTAGCACATAAAGATTTGAAACGCGCGCTTGAAGAAGAAGCATTTTACTCATCAGTAATTAGCCTGGAAATTGATGGCAAGAAAGAACCAGTGATTTTAAAAGCACTGCAAAGACATCCAGCAAAGCCAATTGTTTTGCATGCAGACTTTCAGAGAGCATCGGCTGGTACTGTGTTGAAAGTGAACGTGCCTTTACACTTCGTCAATGAAGCGACGTGTACAGCAGTGAAACAACAGGGCGGGGTAGTTCATCATGATGCTGTAGAAATCGAAGTATCCTGCGCACCGAAAGATCTTCCAGAATTCATTGAAGTAGATCTCGCTGATGCTGAAATGGATCAAGTAATCCACTTGGCCGACCTAAAAGCGCCCAAGGGAGTAACCTTTGTAGCCTTATCACACGGTTCCGATCTTCCGATTGCAAGCATCCACAAGGCAAAAGGAGCAGCCGTAGATGCAGATGAGACAGGCTCTGAGGAAAGTGCAGCTAACAGCGCAGAAGAGTGATCGAATATAAGTTGATCATTGGCCTCGGTAATCCCGGGGTGGAATACACCAAAACCCGGCATAATGCTGGATTTTGGTTGTTGGATGCCCTTGCAAACCAGCTTCAAATATCACTTAGATCAGAGTCAAAATTTTCTGGCATGTGCGGGAAAGGACTAATTGGAATGACTTCAATTCTTTTCTTGAAGCCGATGACATTCATGAATCGGTCTGGTCAGAGTGCTCTCGCTATAGCTCAATTCTATAAAATAGATCCTTCTCAAATTTTGGTCATTCACGACGAGCTAGATATCGAACCTGGTCAAATACGTTTAAAGCAGGGCGGTGGACACGGAGGACATAATGGGTTGAGGGATCTGAGCCGAGTATTTGGAACAAACTATGCTCGAATACGTTTGGGCATTGGCCATCCAGGACATAAGTCCGAAGTAACTAACTATGTTTTGACTGAAGCAACGATAGAACAACGCAGCCAAATTGATGGCGCGATCCATGAAATACTGCTCCACTTCAACAAAATTGTTTTGGGCCAATGGGATCAAGCCATGAATGCACTGCACAAACGCTGAAGGAGAAAATATGGGATTTAAGTGTGGCATTGTAGGTTTGCCCAATGTAGGTAAATCAACCCTTTTTAATGCGTTAACCAAAGCTGGGATCGAAGCACAGAATTTTCCATTTTGCACGATCGAACCAAATGCGGGAATTGTGCCCATTCCAGACCCACGGCAGGACCAGCTTGCAGATATAGTCAAACCACAACGTGTCGTTCCAACCACAATGGAGTTTGTTGATATTGCAGGCCTTGTTGCTGGTGCGTCCAAAGGCGAAGGACTAGGCAATCAGTTCTTAGCAACCATTAGAGAAACTGATGCTATTGCACACGTAGTGAGATGCTTCGACGACGAAAATATAGTGCACGTTTCTGGTAAAGTTGACCCGGCTTCCGATATTGAAATCATAAATACTGAGCTAGCTCTCGCAGATTTAGAATCAGTAGAAAAGCAAATGCATAAGGCCCAAAAGCAGGCTAAAGGAGGAGATAAAGACGCAAAAGCTCTACTATCGGTTTGCGAAAAAATACTCCCTATTCTGAACGAAGGACGTCCGGTACGTTCGATACCTTTAACAAATGAAGAATTAATCGTTATTCGCCCGCTGCATTTACTAACCATTAAACCTACACTTTACATTGCAAATATTGCTGAAGATGGCTTTGAAGACAATGCGTGGCTAGACACCGTGCGGTCAATTGCGTTTAGTGAGAATGCCGAAGTTGTCCCGATTTGTAATAAGATCGAGTCAGAAATTGCCGAGCTAGCAGATGAGGAAAGAATAGAATTTCTAGAGGAGCTAGGCTTGGCTGAGGCTGGTCTGAATAGATTGATCAGGGCTGGATATAGCCTACTTGGCCTTCAAACGTACTTCACTGCAGGGGTTAAGGAAGTTCGAGCTTGGACTATACCTGTTGGCTCAACCGCACCACAGGCCGCTGGAAAAATCCATACGGATTTTGAAAAAGGTTTTATTCGGGCTGAGGTTACTAGTTTTGATGACTTTGTCAGTCTCGGTGGTGAGCAAGCTGCAAAAGATGCAGGAAAATGGCACCTCCACGGAAAAGAATACATTGTAAGAGACGGGGACGTTATTCACTTTCGGTTCAACGTCTAACCTTTGACAGAAGTATTAAATTTCAGTATCTTTTCCGCCTCTTCTCAAGAGGCTATGTAGCTCAGCTGGTTAGAGCACAGCATTCATAATGCTGGGGTCGCAGGTTCAAGTCCCGCCATAGCCACCATTGATTTTTAGTTATTCACAACATTATCAATTACTTAGGTTATTTGATGCCTTGGGTATTGATATGATTTAGACAGAATATTAGACAGTTTTGCCCGTTGTTATTTACTATTGAGAAATGGAGCAAACCAAATTGAAGTACCTTCAATCAAATAACGGGACATGGTTTTACTGCGGAAAACCGAACGTTGAAACGCAATAAACTAGATCTTTTCTCGGCCGAAGCTATGCAAACACTTTGTTCAAGGTGAGATCCTTCTCTTAACAGTAAGGGAAATTGCTCTGTCGTTGTGGCCCCAATTTCTAGGTAGCAGTTAAGAGCTCTGCGATTAATTGACTAATAGTATTCGGATCTTCAATTGCCGTGTGGTGCTTCAGGCCGGGCAGGATATTCAGGTGAGAGTGAGGAATGCTTTTGTGAAGCGCCTGTGACATTGACACTGGAGCAGCATAGTCAAACTCTCCAACCAATAATTGGCATGGGCATTTAATTTTCTCAAGGCCGGATCGTCCATCGTAATTTCCAAGCATTGAGCATGACTGTACGTAGCCCGCCAAATTGGTTGAGGTAAATACTTGGAGTAACTCGTTTACTATATCGGGATATTTTTTGGCAAATGAGTCTGAAAACCACCTTGATACTTGGAACGCTGAGAGGGACTCAAGCCCATCACAATTTGCTTTGTCAGACCGTTCTGCCCATGCTGAAACTGCGTCTACGCCGTACCACGCAGTGGTGTCTATTAGCACCGCTCCGGCAACCTCTGGTGCATCGATCTTCGCTCGTTCAATAGCGATACAGCCACCCATTGATGCTCCAACAACAATCACCTTGTTTAAATTGAGATGCGCTTCAAGAACAGTAATGTTTTTTGCAATCGCTGCAGGATCGTAGGGTCCTTCAGGGGTGCTTGAGGCACCATGTCCAGGACAATCGATCAATAATATATTGGCGCTCGACCCCAATTGGTCGACGACTGACTTCCAAAACAATCCGTCCATTGCAAGGGGATGTAAAAATAGAATGGTTTCGCTCTGGTGGTGGTGAATATATTGGTAAGCTATTTCTGAAGTATTTGGCAGGATAAAGCGGTCGAAAAAATTCGTTCTTGGGAGCATTTATCACCTCACAAAATATTTAAAAATGGAATGGATCTTAGCTGTGGAAAAGAATCACCCAGTAGTGAATAGGCCCATGAAACTTCGAGTACAAGATGAAAAATTGAGTAGCAAAAAGCACTCATTAATAAAGTTATCGCAGCAACTTTGGGCCAACTATATCGGGAATATATTTTGAGAAAAATTCCCAAGGCGATTGATGATGCGGGCAATAGCCCAATGACTAATGCAGAACAGATATATCCACCTAACCACATCATTATCGGTAACAGGCTCATGACGTATTGAAGGTGTGCAACTGCTGGTAAGTCTCCCGTGTGCTTGTCCAGCGAGGAGGTGTTCTTAGTTGTTGGCATCTCACTTTTATGTACAAAGAGCGCTGCAAATAAGCAGGCCCCAAGTATTAATCCCAATAGGCTCAAAGTCTCTGGGAGTAGAGATGATCTAAAATCCCAATTGCCCATCGACCCAAGGGCGTAAGTGAATAATGTAATTAATGAGATCAGTACTATGGCATGGGGTATTTCCGAACTTTGAATGGTGAATTGATAAGTGGCTCTACTGTGAGTTTGATCCTGAGTTTTAAGTGATGACTTTAAAACTTTTAATATAGGTTTCGTGAAAAGGCTTGCGAATGTGAGTAATACAATCGATAAAGCAATGGGCCGTGCTAGCCAGTCCCAGCCATAAACATTCGCCACAATAAAGGCATTGTCTTCTAGAATAGTGGACAAAACTACGCCTAAGATGATCGGAGGGCGAGGCCATTCCAGCCGCTTGAGTATGAGTCCGATTAGCGCGAAAAATAATAATACGCCCAGATCGCCCCATTGATTAGAGCCTTGAAATGCCCCGATAACGATGACGGTAAGAACAAGTGGGCCAAGCAGTTCAATTTTCACTGTCGCTAGCTTGGCAAATTGATTGGCAAGCATTAAGCAGATCAATGCTCCAAACACATTCGCGATAGCGATGCTCCAAACTAAAGTGTAGGTAACGTCTAGTTTGGGGCCCAGCATGTCAGGACCGGGCACTATTCCTTGCATTAAAAGGGCAGCTAATATCAAGGCCATCGAGGCGGACCCAGGCACACCAAAGGCAATGGTAGGAACAAGCGAACCACCTTCTTTGGCATTATTAGATGCTTCGGATGCTAAAACTCCACGAACATCGCCCGTGCCGAATGTTTTGTCAGCTCCTTTGCATGTTTTGTAGGCATGACCGTAGGCAACCCAATCAATAATTGTCGCGCCTATTCCTGGTATGGCGCCCAGTCCAGCACCGATAGCGGAGCATCTGAGTACCAGAAACCAATTTTTTATTGCATCGCGAGCGCCCAGCATCTGATCTGAAACGGATATGTGATCCACTTTTTTTGTTGCTATAGACTGTCGCGAGAGAAGCATGTCAAATATTTCTGGTATTGCGAATAAGCCTAGTGTTACGGGAACGATGTGAAATCCGCCGTATAAGTATAGTGAGTCTAAAGTCCATCTTAGATCTCCTGATTTAGACTGACCCACTGTACCCAAGAGCAATCCAAAGATTGCGATCAACAGCCCACGCCCTAAATACTTTCCAGAGAGGGTCGCGGCTAATGAAATCCCAAAAATTACAACGGCAAGCATTTCTGGTTTTGCAATCGAAAGTATTGCTGATCTTAGAACTGGAGTTGCAAAAAAAAGAATAATTGCACCAAACAATCCGCCGATAACAGACGCGGTAAATGCAGCCCCTAGGGCTCTGCCGGCTTCGCCATTTCTAGCCATCGGGTGGCCGTCTACGACCGTCGCTGCCGATGCGA
The DNA here is from genome assembly GCA_964520465.1 of uncultured Pseudomonadales bacterium. Classification (GTDB taxonomy): domain Bacteria; phylum Pseudomonadota; class Gammaproteobacteria; order Pseudomonadales; family Litorivicinaceae; genus HIMB30. Next base: position 9,778 of record CAZFNA010000033.1, read on the forward strand.
CGGTGCCGGGAACGCCAAATAAAATTGCTGGAATGGAGTCGGATGTAGCGGAAACGGCTGAGAGACCCATCAGGAAAGCTAATCCAGTGTACGGGTCCATATCAAAAGTCAGCGGCAGGAGTAGAGTAAGTCCTATGAGTCCACCAAGGCCGGGAATGACACCGAGCATCAAGCCACAGACGACTCCGAGCAGAAGAAAGCCCATCCGTTGCGTATTGAAAAGATTTTCTAAGGCAAGGAGGGCCATGTCGAGAATTTCAGGACTCATGCGCTGCTTCTATCGCTATTTAGCGGAAAGAATTTTTGTAGCCATGCTGCCACAAGTTCCCTGACCCGTGAGTTTTGCTCATCGAACATAAAGTGATCGGTCTCTGCAAATAAATGTAAGTCTTTGGGGTGATGCGCTCTCTCGTATATACGTAGCGATTGTTCTGTTGGTGTTACTGAATCATCCGCACTATGCATCAGGAGCAATGGACGTGGAGAAATCATATGTACTATTTCTTCGGCATTAAATTGATACATACTGTGCAGGGTGTCAGATGAGAATTCAAGCAACGATCCGGGCGCCAAATGTCCTCTAAGTTTGTTCGGTATTGGGACAATGTCATATCTTGAGATTTGCATGGGAGCACCATTGGCTTTTTTGTGTTCCGCCGAAGTTTTAAGGAGCGTTTCAAATTTTTTCCGCTGTATCGATGATTTATGTTGTCCCTCAAATTTTATTTTTCCATTACCCCAGCCCCCAGATGAAATTATCGCGCTAAATCTGCTGTCGATACTTCCAGCATATAATGCAACAGCAGCACCGAAGCTAGATCCAATAAGAGCTATGTTGTTACGATCGATTTCTTTTATCGATTCAAGAAATGTGCAAGCACTCTGGGTGTCCACAACTTGTTCCAAACAGATTAGGCGTCCTCGCTCCCCTTGACTCTGACCGCATCCCCTCATATCAAACCGTAAGGTTGCATAGCCCATTTCGTTTAAGAAATTACTGGGCTTGATTACGTTTCCGGCATTTTGGTTGCTGCCGAACCCATGGAGAACTATGAAGGCACTATAACCCTCCTGCGGTGGCTGACCCTTTGGGAGGGTCAACGTCCCAGATATTTTGAGTCCATCTGAAATAAAAGAAATGGGCTTTTGCATGTTGGAAATTTCCTTTTTAGTCAAACGTACTCGACAACAGCAACTCCAGTTGCCCATGGTTTGATCGCCTCATACGACAGCACCGATGCAACGCGGCCCTGTTGATTCGTCATTATTCCAGCGAGGCAGATCCAGGCTAGTATTTCGGGAGTGCCTCCACCTTGGGAAAATAGTTCGTCATCTGTATACGCTATCAATTGCTCTTGATTATTCGAGGACAGGTTGTTCAGGAAGGTATTGTCAAAGTCACTATTTATCTCACCGTGTCCAATTTCTCCCGGGTCATGAGAAAGACCACCGGTAGCAATAACACCAATTTTTTGTGATTTCTCGTTGAGTAACGCGCCAATTGCTTGGCCTAATTTGAAACATCTTCTTGCGGATGGTCTGGGATCCATTAGCGTGTTGAAAAATATAGGAACGATCGGTACGTCGAAATTTGGTGTTACAAAGCTTAGGGGTATCATCGTTCCGTGATCAAATTTCAGTTCTTCTGAAAAGCCAACTTCGAATTCATTGAGATAACACTGAGAGATTATCTCTTTGGACAATTCAGGATTCCCAGGAATTTTTCTAGGCTCAATTCCTAGCCACGGTTCAACAGGGCCAGAATATTGCTCAGCCCGACCGATGCAGAAGGCTGAAGAGTGATCTAAGAAAAAATTTGTCCAGTGTTCACTGGTCAAGGTAATTAGCACCTCAGCACCGGAATTATCGAAACTTTTATTTAGTTGGTCATATGCTGAATAAAAGTTTTCTTTTGCTTCTTTCTCCGCAGCATCAGCCCAGGCGCGAATTCCTGGTGCATGGCTGCCAGCGCCTGCAAAAACGATTCCCATTTCTATTTCTCCATTTACTAGTTGGCTCGGATTGCCTCAAGGTATTCGTTTTCGGGCATTTTATGTAACAGCGTGAATGGTCGAAGTATCAGACCGTGCACCTTTAATCGATACAGGGCTGTTACGTCGACCTCGGCTATAGCATCGCGCTCCTCGGAAGTCAGATCATATTTTTCGACGAACGCCCGTCTATCGGCAAAAAACTCCTCTCGCTTGTCTGGATTTTGATTGATATCCCGAATGGCTTTATTTATTAAATAGCTACTCATATTCACACCCCATTTTTTTATAGCTAACCACATAATTATTAAATTGGATGTGTTGTTTAAGGTAGGCTTATGTAAAAAACGCATGAGTAAATTCTTTTATTTATAGCTTTATGAAGCTCGAAAGGTAGGTAATGTTTAACCGTATTTCACGCTCGATAGGTCCGTTGATAGCGCTGAGAACAATCGAAAAAATGGGCAGTATTAACCGTGCATCTGAAATTTTGCATATTTCTCAGTCGGCCCTAACTCGTGCAATTAGCGGTTTGGAAAAGCAATTGGATATTCAAATTTTGGAACGGTCGGCGAGAGGCGTTCGGTTGACACGCCATGGGAAAACGTTGCGAGAACATGCTGAACGGATTGAATCGGAAATAAATAGTTTGATCACTTCAGTGGAGATGGTGCAGGAGGGGGCGGCCCAGGTCCTGAGACTTGGCGCCACTCCAATGGTATCTAGTTTTTTCGTTGCAAACGGGCTGGCTGCTCTTTATAAAAATAGTTACGCTCTTGGACATGTCAGCATCATGTTTTCTGAAGGATCTAAACCAGAGCTTCTGAGCAAACTCCGAAGAAATGAATTGGACTATGTTTTTTCAACTTTGCCGTTCGAGAATGATGAAAAAGAGCTTGCTCAAATCTCGCTTTTTGACCTCAGTCTTTGTGTCGTCGTAAGTGCTTCTCATCGTTTGGCAGGCAGAAATAAGGTGCGGTTGACCGATATTATCGGCGGTCATTGGGTCCTTCCGAGGGCAGATTCGGAGCTAGCACGGCGTATTGGGGAGGATTTTTCCCGTTTAGGAGAGGGGTTCCCGATCAGTACTGTTGAGACGTCATCTTTGGATGCTACAAGAATATTGATTGAGAGAGCGGGATTAATCGGAATACTTCCTGAAAGAGCGATACAAAAAGACCTGATTGAAGGAAATCTAATTTCACTTCGTGGTGATTGGAGTTTTCAAAAGCGAACGGTCGGTATTTTCTGTAAAGCTGGCAAAGAAAGTGATCAAATCTTAGAGTTGATTGTCGACGGTTTTCGAGATGAGGCCTAATATTTTCTAGCGATATGGAGCATAGTTCATGAGTAAATCTGAGCAGACTAGTAGTTTGCAGCGAAAGCGTGAATTGGACGGCGCATTGTTGTATTTGGTGGAAACTTTTTCCAAGCCTGAGGCAACTGGAAATCGAGCCGAATACAGGCAGGCGCACTTTGAATATTCAGAAAAGTTATCTGTGAAGGGAATCTTGGTTGGGGGTGGTCCAGTTGTAAATGAAATGGATAGAAAGCCTTCCGGGGCTGGTTTTTGGATTTTAAAGGCAGCATCTATGGAGGAAGCCATAGTGCTAATTGAAGATGATCCATTCGTTCAAAATGGATTTCGAGATTTTAGGATCAGACTTTGGCGACTCAGTGAGGGTCTTATGAAGTCACAAAAAGACTTGCAGGTCCTCTAACAACTGGGCTGAGTACTGAATGCCATTTTCTATAGAAAAGGCCCTTTGCTTTGCTGATCTCTCTCCAGGCATGAGAATCTTCGAATCACCTTGCGAGGGCTCATTTCGTAGCTTCTCGATTAATTCATTGATCAGGGAATTGAGTGCAACGTCACTTATGAACTTGGTCGGATCGATTGAAATAATCGTAGCATTTTGAGTGTGATTGCTGATTTTATTCTCCCCGATTCTGGGTTCTAAAATTGGGGCATTACCTAAAAGACTCGCAATAATTTCGAACATGAATGCGAGTCCGGATCCTTTCGCTCCGCCCATGGGCAAAAGAATTTCGATGTCAGATGGATTTGTCGTCAATTCCCCTTCTTTTGTGAGGCCCCATGAATCTGGAATCTCCACCCTATTTTGAGTAGCCACTTTTATTTTTCCAGATGCAACGGCGCTGGTAGCCATGTCTAGAATTAAGTGTTCTTCTTCCAATCTAGGTACAGTGATCGCCAGAGGTGCTGTAGATAGGTTTTTTGCTGTTGTGCCGATATAAGCCATTTGTGGTACGCCCGCCGCCAAAATAAAGCTAATCATTCCAGCGTTGGCAAGCTGAACTCCGTAAAAACCTGCCGCCCCAATGTGACTTGTATTGGAAATATTGGAGATCGCGATCCCACTTTTTTGAGTCAGGGGGATAAGTTGATTAACCGCAAACCTCATAGCAATCGGCCCTGCGGACGAATTTCCACTTACCATTTGAGTTGATCCCTCGGTTTTCATTAGCGATGGGATGTTACCGATCACGATATTCCGCTGGGATGCGAACTTCAGGTACTGGGGAATACGCAAAATTCCGTGTGAGTAATGACCAGAGGAATCGGCCCAAACTAATACTGTAGAAATCTGTGTTGCGTGTTCTTGGCTGAATCCAGCCTTACTAAAAATCCTTTTGCTTAAAGATATTGCCTCGTCAATTGTTAAATTAGATTGGTCCAACGCGTTATTCATCTTTTATTTTATACCTCACCATTTGTTTACAACGATAGATTGAATTTCAGGGGTTTCATTATGCAAAATTTATATATTACTACCTCAACTTGCATAATTAGGCTCTAGAGTTCTGTGTTACAAAACTTGAATAAAATTTTTTATTAAAAGATGACGGTAATGCGATCGATTGACATTCATAGCCACATAGAAGTGCCTGAGGTAACTCAGTGGTCGCGAGAAATTAAGGTTCGTGGTCAGGGCCCAGGCAAACGTAACTGGGTGCCAAAAGAATCCCGTTCCGCGCATGGTGCGCATTCGGACTCCATCTCTAAAAAATTACGTAATCCTGAGTCAAGATTGGCTGACTTGGATCGCATGGGTATTGATATTCAAGTGGTCAGTATGAATTTGCCGACGCCTGTTTATTGGGCCCGGAAGGAACTTGGAGTGAAAATCGCCCGAATTTGCAATGACGGTGTTGCTGAGTTTGTGTCTAAGATTCCGGATCGTTTCGTTGGATTAGGCTCATTACCTTTTCAAGACATAAAAGGCTCCGTACGAGAGTTGACTTATTTAACAGAAAAGCTTGACCTGAGGGGGGTTCAGGGCCCTTCGAATGTTCGTAATCAAGATTTAGGTGAGAAACGTTTTTGGCCACTGTGGGCTGAATTTGAGAAGCTCGGAGTTCCATTGATCATCCACCCTCGGGGCTTTACTCACGATGATCGCCTCCATAAATTTTTTCTCTGGAACACGATCGGTCAGCCGCTGGAGGAATCACTGGCAATGGCGTCTTTTGTTCATTCTGGCGTGATGGATAAATTTCCAGATCTAAAAGTTGTCATTTCGCATGGAGGAGGTTATCTGCCGTATTACTCGGGCAGGGGGGACCGTGCTTTTGAATCTCGGCCGGAGCCAGGTCAAAATATTACGAGATATCCCAGCGAATATCTGAAGCATTTTTTTTATGACTCGGTGGTTTTTGATCCAGACATGTTGTCGCGTTTGGTCTCGGTTGCAGGTCCAGCTAGAGTGATGATGGGCACTGATTATCCTAGGGGCGAAACCGAAGAAGACCCAGTTGGTTTCTTGTCTTCAGCCACCCTTGGAGCGGCTGAGTTTGATCAGATTGCTACACTAAATGCAAAAAAACTTTTCCGTATTAATTAAGAGAGTTATTGAGAGAAATGAATAGTCTTGACGTAAATTTGCCTCGCCAAAGAGCTATCGAAGAGGTCCGAGCTCTGCGAGCGCGTATCCAAGCTCTTGATGACAATGCTTTAGATCTAATCTTCAGAGAAGCTCGCACCCATTATACATGGTTGGACAAGGACGTTCCTGACGCGATAATCCACGAGCTTTACGAAATAGTAAAAGCAACCCCAACCTCAGGCAACGGTAACCCAGTCCGCTATGCGTTCGTGAAATCTAACGAAGCGAAAGCTCGGCTCTTGGAGTGCGTTAATGAGGGAAATAAAATCAAGGTTCAAACTGCGCCGGTTACGGTAATCGTGGCTTATGATCTTGAATTCTGGATGAATCTCGCTCGACTTAATCCACACAAAGATATGTCAGGCAAGTTAGAAATTGATCCTGGTAAAGCTAAAACTGATGCCTTTAGAAACTCGACTCTGCAGGGTGCGTATTTGATGCTCGCGGCGAGGGCACTAGGTCTTGACGTTGGTCCCTTGTCCGGATTCTCAAACGAGGCGGTTGACGAGCAGTTTTTCAAAAATGGGTCATTTCGCTCAAATTTCTTGTGCAACGTTGGTTACGGTAATGCAGACGGAATTTTTCCTCGGCTTCCCCGATTAGATTTCGACGAAGTTTGCGAAATTATTTAAGTTAAATTTGTTAAATCAATAATTTATAAAAGCCTTGGAGGCACTAATGAAGACAACAGCAGGAATAAAATTGTTAGCAGGAGTAGCGCTCACCACGTTTTTTTCAGTAGCACACGCTGCAGATTTTTACGCGGGGAAGACAATAACAATGGTAGTCGGAGCGTCCTCCTCGGGTAGCTATGCAAGGTATAGTAATGTGCTCGCTAAACATATGGGTAAACACATTCCCGGGAATCCAACTATTAAAGTTGACTTCCGTGGCGGTGGCAGTGGAGGTCTGACTGCGGCTAATTTTCTCGATAATGCTGTTCCTAAAGACGGTCTTTTTTTTGGGATTACTCAACAAACGATTCCTTTAAATCAGGTCCTAGACCCAGAAAAAGGAAACTATGATGCAGGTTCTTGGCAGTGGATTGGCGGAATTTCACCTGTTCGCAACATGCTTTCCTTGTGGCATACAGCTCCAGCGCAAACGATTGAAGAGGCGAAAAAAACTGAAGTTAAAGTTGGAGCGACAGGTACGTCTTCACCAATGTTTCTTGTTCCCCATATGATGAATGAGTTCCTTGGAACAAAGTTTAAGATTATTTTGGGTTATGACGGCATATCTGGGACGAATTTGGCAATGGAGCAGGGAGAAGTCCAAGGGCGGGGCGCGTCATGGCTCAGCGTTGTCCAAAGAACCCCGCAATATATTGAAAAGAAATTATTAAAGCCAATCGTTGTAGATGCTGCGACAAGGGATCCGATGATTCCGAATGTACCCACATTGACCGAAGTGGCACCCGATGAAGCAACTAAGCAAGTTTTCCAGTTGCTTTCATCTGCCTCTGTGATTGGACGATCTTACTTTTTCCCCAACGGAGTCCCAGGGGAGCGAGTGGCAATTGTTAGAAAAGCGTTCATGGAAACAATGAAAGATCCTGACTTTTTGGCAGCCGCAAAAAAAGGAAGGGTGACGGTGGAGCCCGTATCTCATGAGGAATTAGCGGAAGCTGTAGCAGGGCTTAAAAAAATGCCTTCTAATGTAGTGAATCGAGCTAAAGCAGCTTTGGCAAAGAAATAGTTCCTTGCTACATGATTTTATTTGGGGAGTAGTCGACTAACCTAGTCGGCTACGACCATTAATAGGTTTGATAAGGAGTGAATAAATTAGATGCTTAAACTCTTTCATTGGTTTACGTCCACCTGCTCAAAAAGAGTCAGAATTTGTTTGGCTGAAAAGGAGTTACAGTGGGAAAGTCAGCATGTTCGATTAGATAAGCTCGAGCATCTTTCCCCTGAGTATGTAAAGTTGAATCCTGAAGGTGTCGTGCCAACCCTTCTCCATGACGGTCGCGTTTTGATTGAATCAAATTTTATAATGGAGTACCTGGATGAGGTTTTCCCAGAAATACCATTACGTCCAGCTGATCCTTTTGAGCGTGCGCAAATGCGTATTTGGATGGATCGTTGTGAGCATGTTCTCCACAAGAGCGTGAATGCTATTTCGTTTGTAAAGCAAGGCCGGTATAAGCGGTACGAAGGTAAATCTGAAGAAGAGCTGCAAGCCATTTTTGCTAAGCAGCCGAGCATGGAAAAACGCTCCATTCTAGAACGGCGCATTCGCCATGGTGTAAGCGAAGAGGAAATGAATTTTGGTGAGGCGCGTATTGCCATAATATTAAATGATATGGAGGATTGCCTGACCCGTCGCCCGTGGCTGTGCGGCAATGATTATTCGCTTGCCGATATTACCTATGCACCGTTCTTTGATCGCTTTCAGGCTAATAATATGGAACAGTTGGTCGATTGGTCCGCTCGTCCTGCGTTGGGGGACTGGTGGGCTCGAACACAAGAGCGCGCTGGCTTCAAGAAAGGGTTCTTCTTCCCCGATCCCGACGCGTGACATAGGTGAAATTGATCGATAGGTGGGCGTTATAAAAAAGAGAGGCCGTTAGAAGAGGCCTTGTCCAAGCTGAGCCATATCGAGCTTGATGTGGCTTCGCCATCCTCAAGGCCCGCTATAGCTAGCGAGTTAATGGTTGATCTGCCGTTTTCTCCCCCTTGCTCAATTTTAAAGATTATTAATAAAATTAACATTTACATTACCAGTGAAAGATTTGATTCTTACTTACTGGTCTCTGTTGTAGGTTAGGTGCGCGACATGTTTTTTCTATGCAGACGATTTGATTTGACACCAAGAGATACTTGGAATGTCTCGCTCGATAAGCATTTGGAATGGATGAAAGTACAGCATGAGGAGGGACGAGTTTTGTTATCTGGTCCAGCTCCCGGTAAAAAATGTAGCTTTTATTTGATAAAGACCAATTCTGAGGCAGAAGCTCAAAGCATTGCTAGAGAAGATCCGTACACGGCAGCTGGCTTGTGCGATTTTGAATTATATCCCTGGAATATTCACCAAATACTCGGCGTGGGAAGTTTTGTCGCTCAGCGCTGAGGTTTAGGGCCGCGGGATTCAATTTGATCAATCACAACCCAAGGACCTTCCTCCTTTCCGTCCTTGTAGTTACCTTTGAACATCAACTGACTGTTGGTGTAATAGGCAATCAAAGGGACTTGTCGTTTACCATCTTTACAGTTACCTTTGTCCCGCAACTGGCCAAAGGCATCGACCAAAACCCAACAGACGCTACCTATTCAACTATTGTGGGGATGGTAAATTCTCCGAACTGTAACTCGACCATCTGCGCATAG
>CAZFNA010000034.1:0-3838 GCA_964520465.1 uncultured Pseudomonadales bacterium
AAATAACTTTCAATCCCTTACCTCTTAGTGTTAACACCGATAAAGGACTTCCTTCACGTCGTTACAGACATCACGGAAGAGTTAATAAACGTTTTCTTCGTCTTTTGAGGGAAGTAGAACCCAATAAAGCAATAAAGGAATTCCAATTCCCGTGAAGCTTATAAGCAACCACCATCCACTTTTATTTACGTCATGCAATCTTCTCACTGATACCGCTATTCCTGGCAATGCTGTCGCTAATGTGAAAATTAAATTTATAGGTTGGATTTCCATATCCCCAATAATTAAAACATCGGCGACTGTAGCGCATAACCCACCAACAAAAAGGAATAAACACCAATACCAATACCAATATTCTGAGCGTGTCGCTCGTCCAGAAAAAGTCGCATAATTGGAAAAACAACTCGAAACTGCTTGACCAAAATTCATGTCCATCTCCGTTTCGTTACCGCACTGAGATATTATTTCATAAAATCACTTCAAAGGAATTTGACAATAACAGAAACACATCCTCACAGAAACATTTACCGATTCATTCTGTAATGAAAATTTATTCAATTAATTCAATAGGTTATTCTACAGTGACAGATTTAGCTAAATTTCTTGGTTGATCTACATCAGTACCACGAAGTACAGCGACATGGTAAGAAAGCAGTTGCAATGGAATTGTAAATACAATCGGCGCAATGAGTGGATCCGTTTCCGGCATCACACATTGAGTGATCTCTTCGGTCGCATCAGTTGCAACGGCAAAATCAGCGAAAATAATAAGTTGCCCGCCCCTGGCTTTGACTTCTGAGAGATTGGAGCGAAGCTTTTCCACTAATTCATCATTGGGCGCCACCGCCACGACAGGCATGTCTTCGTCAACTAACGCGAGCGGACCATGCTTTAATTCTCCCGCCGGGTAAGCTTCAGCATGGATATACGAAAGCTCCTTCAGCTTAAGCGCACCTTCCATGGCAATTGGGTTCATCGTAGAACGCCCAAGAAACAAGGTATGTTGCTTATCAACCAACTGCTCAGCAATAACCTGAACTTGTGGTTCTATCGACAAGGATTGATCCAATAAATCGGGTAACTGGTGCAAACACAATACGAATGCCCGTTCCTCAAAGTCGCCACGGTCTTTTATCTTGGCTAGTAATCCAGCCAATACCAATAAAACTGTCAACTGTGTAGTAAAGGCCTTAGTACTAGCGACACCAATTTCTGGGCCTGCTTTCGTTAGTAATGATAAATCTGTTTCTCTAATTAGACTCGAAGTCGCCACGTTACAAACAGCGAGCGTCGCCAAGATATGAGTCTTATCAATGTGACGTAGCGCGGCTAAAACATCTGCTGTCTCGCCTGATTGAGAAATAGCTATCCACAAAGTGTTGGGCAAAGTCACAACCTTGCGGTAGCGATACTCGCTCGCGATCTCTACCTGACAAGGTATTTCAGCAAGGCTTTCGAGCCAGTATTTCGCCACCAATCCCGCATGATAGCTCGTACCACATGCAACAATTTGGATGGCTTCAACATCTTTAAGCAATAAATCACCAGCAGGGCCTAAAATTCCCACCATTAGTTGATCGGCGCCGATACGGCCAGCTAAAGTAGAACGAACAGCTTTAGGTTGTTCGTGAATTTCCTTGGCCATAAAGTGTCGGTAGGACCCTTTAGATATGGCGTCAAAATTAGCTGTCGATTGAATCAATGAGCGATTAGATGCCCTCCATAAATTATCAAAAATTTCCAGAGAGTCAGAGGTTAGACGAGCAGAATCGCCCTCCTCCAAAAAAATGAAACGATCCGTGACGTGATGCAACGCAAGCTGGTCTGAGCCAACAAAGTGTTCTCCATGTCCCACCCCTATAACTAATGGGCTCCCTTGTCTTGCAACCCAAATAACGCCTGGTGTTTTAGCATCCATAATTGCAATCGCGTAAGCGCCTTTCAATCGACCTAACGTTGCTTTCACGATTAAATCAAACGTGTCCAAAGATTGACTCAAATAGTGCAAAAGATGTGCAATAGTCTCAGTATCTGTATCCGATACAAATACATAATTAAACTGCCGGAGTTCGTGTTTTAACTGCTCATAGTTCTCAATAATTCCGTTATGTACAACAACAAATCGTTCAGACTGGTGGGGGTGTGCGTTAAGAAGACTAGGAACGCCATGCGTGGCCCAACGTGTATGAGCGATCCCCTGCGCCGCAAGTGATTGATGAAGAGTTGCTTCGAGCTGACTCACTTTGCCTTTGGCTCGTGTTAGCTCAATATTTCCATCGATAAGGGTTGCCAAACCCGCTGAATCGTAACCACGGTATTCAAGTCGCTTTAAACCTTCAATCAGGATCGATTGAATCGGGCGCTCAGCAACAGCAGCGACTATGCCACACATGAACTAATCCTTTTTCTTTTGGGGCCTTTTGTAGCCGGCCAAGGTAAATTGCCTGACCCGTGAAAGCGCCAAATGATCAGCATCCACATCATCGGTAATTACTGACCCTGCGCCAGTAGTAACACGATCTCCTAATATTACGGGCGCGACTAGATTAGTATTAGAACCTAGGAATACATCATCACCGATAATGGTCTGATTTTTAGTTGCTCCATCATAATTACAGGTGATAGTTCCCGCACCTATATTGACACGCTGGCCAACAACCGCATCTCCTATGTAGGATAAATGATTTAATTTGGTCCCGCCCCCAATCACCGTGTTTTTAATTTCACAAAAATTACCAACATTTGTCGAATCGTGCATCTCAGTTCCAGGTCGTAATCGGGAAAAAGGACCTACTTGTGCGTTAGAACCAATATTTGCTGAGTCCATAACTGTATAGGGCTTAACCACAGTACCTCGTCCGATGGTACTTTTCGTGATGTGACAACCAAAGCCTATCTCTACGTCACGTTCAATTGTTATAGGTCCGTTTAAGGTAACATTTGGCTCAATGACCGTATCTGCCTCGATTATCACGTCCCAGCTATTAATATAAACAGTTGACGGATCAACTAGCGAAACACCCTGAGCCATCAGAGCCTCCCGCCTTTCTTTCTGGATAACTTGGTTAAGCATGGCCAACTGATGTCGATCGTTCACACCCATAGTTGCGGCTACTGAGCCATTCGCGACTGATACGTTACGTCCTGATTCGACACTGAATCGCACGCAATCAGTCAAATAATATTCTCCCTGGACATTTTTGTTTGAAATGCATGCCAGTAGATCAGCAAATAGAGCCGTTGGGGCTGCATAAACCCCACTATTTACCTCAGAAATCTCTAGTTCTTCAGGAGATGCGTCCTTGTGTTCAACAATCCCGGCTACTTCACCTTGACTATTTCGGACTATCCGTCCGAAACCGGACGGATTTAGCAATTCAGCTGTTAATATGGCCAATCCATTTTGACTAAGTTGCAGCAATGAATTTAGTTCAGGTATGCGAATCAGTGGAACATCACCATATAAAACCAATGTCTGGTGTTGGATGGGAAGGCCTTGTAAGCCGACTTGTAATGCATGGCCAGTGCCAAGTTGTTGCTCTTGGTGCACCACTTCACAACCAAGAGACTCAACGAAGGGATCAACGTATTCACGGCCGTAACCAGTAACTACCCGTATGCGGCCATTAATTCCGGTAAGAAGATGTTTTGCTGCCCGGACCACGTGACCGAGAAGAGGCTCCCCTGCGAGAGAGTGCAAGACTTTTGGCAGAGAAGAATTCATCCGGCTGCTTTTGCCGGCAGCCAAGATGACAATATTAAGCACGGCGTCGACGCAACTGTTCGATCACCCGCAGCCTCGCAACAGCTTGAGAAAGCTCAATAGTAGCTCTGGAGT
>CAZFNA010000034.1:3938-18020 GCA_964520465.1 uncultured Pseudomonadales bacterium
CGACGTTTCTGCAGACACGACTTTACACTTCATAGTTTGTGTCATTAGAACCCCTTAAAGACTCTTCGCTTTTTCAACTACTTCTTCAATTCCGCCTACCATATAAAATGCCTGTTCTGGCAGATGATCATATTCACCGCTTAAAATACCCTGGAATCCTCGAATAGTATCTTTCAGCGAAACGTACTTCCCTGGTGATCCAGTAAAAACTTCCGCGACAAAGAATGGCTGCGATAAGAAACGTTCTATTTTTCGAGCGCGCGAGACTGTCAACTTATCTTCTTCAGATAATTCGTCCATACCCAAAATTGCGATGATATCTTTGAGTTCTTTATACCCTTGCAGGACAGCCTGCACATTACGCGCTACATCGTAATGTTCTTCACCGATAACTAAAGGATCGAGCTGGCGCGAGGTAGAGTCAAGTGGATCTACTGCCGGATAAATGCCCAATGCGGCAATATTACGACTTAGAACAACGGTCGCATCTAAGTGGCCAAACGTCGTTGCTGGGGAAGGGTCTGTCAAGTCATCTGCGGGAACGTACACAGCCTGAATTGACGTGATCGAGCCGGTTTTCGTTGATGTGATTCGCTCTTGCAATACCCCCATCTCTTCCGCCAACGTTGGCTGATAACCTACAGCTGAGGGCATGCGACCCAGTAGGGCTGAAACTTCTGTACCCGCCAGCGTATAACGATAAATGTTATCCACGAACAGTAGCACATCACGTCCTTCATCTCGGAAGTGTTCTGCCATCGTTAGACCGGTCAAGGCAACTCGCAGTCGGTTTCCTGGTGGCTCGTTCATTTGCCCATATACTAGAGACACTTTGTCCAGCACATTGGACTCAGTCATCTCATGATAAAAATCGTTGCCTTCCCGCGTACGTTCCCCTACACCTGCAAACACAGAATATCCAGAGTGCTCAATCGCAATATTTCGAATCAACTCCATCATATTTACGGTTTTACCGACACCAGCTCCACCAAATAATCCTACCTTACCGCCTTTTGCAAATGGTGCGACCAAATCGATCACTTTTATGCCAGTTTCTAGCAGTTCTGTTGATGCCGATTGATCCGCGAAGGAAGGCGCCGCTCTATGGATCGGCATGCGTATCTTCTCACCGATATCACCCTTCTCATCTATTGGGTTACCCAACACGTCCATGATTCGACCCAAAGTCTCTTTTCCAACAGGGACAGAAATGGCCGCATTTGTATTCATAACTTGCAGCCCACGTGACAGACCCTCGGTTGAACCCATAGCGATCGTTCGGACGATTCCATCACCAAGCTGCTGCTGTACCTCAAGTACAATCGGCTTACCATCCACATTCAAAGCATCATAAATCTGAGGAACTAAATCACGCGGGAACTCGACGTCGATTACTGCGCCGATGATCTGGACAATCTTTCCGCTACTCATCGTATTTCTCCTAAAAACAATTCGTTATTACAGTGCCGCAGCACCACTAACAATTTCCGAAATTTCCTGCGTAATTGAGGCTTGGCGTGCTTTGTTGTAAACAAGCTCCAAGTCCTCAATCAATTGCCCTGCATTATCAGTTGCAGCTTTCATTGCCACCATCCGAGCAGCCTGCTCGCAAGCTAAATTTTCAACCACTGACTGATACACCAACGACTCAATGTAACGAACCAGTAGAGCATCAAGTACTTCACGAGCATCTGGCTCATAAATGTAGTCCCAATGTAACCCCATATGCTCAAAAGGGTTTGGCTGATCTTTAGGTAAAGGCAACAACTGTTGCACCGTCGGCTTCTGGGTCATGGTGTTTACGAAGTGATTAAACACGACGTGTAAACGATCAATTTTGCCGTCTTCATAAGCGTCCATCATGACTTTAACACTGCCGATTAAATCGGCGACAGTTGGCTTATCGCCTACCTGTCCGGCAGTTGCCACCACATTACCGCCAAAATTTTTGAAAAATCCAATAGCTTTAGATCCAATAACGGCAAGATCAACATCTACGCCACTACCATGATGAGTGCCTAACTCCGCAACAACTTTTTTAAAAAGATTTGCGTTCAATCCCCCACAAAGGCCTCGATCTGTGGAAATAACAATGTAACCAACTCGACTCACTTCACGCTCATCCAGATAAAGATGATTATATTCTGGATTCGCGTGAGCTAGATGACCTATTACTTCTAGAATTCGGGCTGCGTATGGGCGAGTGGCACTCATACGCTCTTGGGCTTTACGCATCTTGGAAGCAGCGACTAATTGCATAGCACTCGTAATTTTCTGGGTGTTCTTAATACTCCCGATTTGAGTCTTGATTTCTTTTCCAGCCGCCATACCTGTATCCCTTGTCTACCTGACCTTAATAAGTGCGCGATGATTTAAAGGCCTCCACAACGGACCTCAACTGGTCCGCAATATCATCGTTATAGTCACCTGACTCATTAACTTGGTCACGCAATTTCCCGTGATCTGAGTTGAAGTAATCCAGCAGAGCTGCCTCAAACGCCACCACTTTGTTCAGCTCAACGTCATCAAGAAACCCTTCGTTAGCAACAAACAAAATTAAGCCCATTTCAGCTATCGATTGAGGGCTATATTGCTTTTGTTTCATCAACTCAGTGACTCGCTGGCCGTGTTCTAACTGCTTGCGGGTAGCATCATCAAGATCAGACGCAAACTGAGAAAAAGCTGCCAACTCACGGTACTGGGCAAGCGCAAGCCGAATGCCCCCTCCAAGTTTTTTTACTATTTTCGTCTGCGCTGCACCGCCGACTCGAGAAACTGAAATACCAGCATTCATTGCAGGGCGAATTCCGGAATTGAATAAATTACTCTCAAGAAAAATCTGACCATCAGTAATCGAAATTACATTTGTTGGGACAAACGCGGATACATCTCCAGCTTGCGTTTCGATAATTGGCAAAGCGGTTAGTGACCCAGTCTGACCCTTAATTTTTCCACCAGTGAACTGTTCTACATAATGGGTGTTAACACGTGCCGCGCGCTCTAAGAGGCGGGAATGCAAATAAAATACATCTCCTGGGTAAGCTTCTCTTCCCGGAGGACGACGAAGAAGCAATGAGATTTGACGATACGCAACTGCCTGCTTTGATAAATCATCGTACACAATCAGTGCGTCTTCGCCCCGATCACGGAAGTACTCTCCCATTGTGCATCCAGAAAATGGTGCTAGAAATTGCATTGAAGCGGGATCAGCGGCACCTGCGGCAACAACGATCGTATGGTCCATCGCTCCATGCTCTTCAAGCTTACGAACAACGGTTGCAATTGATGATTGCTTCTGACCGATCGCTACGTAAATACATTTCACCCCAGTATCTTTCTGGTTAATAATCGCATCAATCGCTACAGCGGTTTTGCCTGTTTGACGATCACCAATGATTAATTCGCGCTGACCGCGACCAATTGGCACCATTGCATCAATTGCCTTTAGACCAGTTTGCACTGGTTGATCAACTGATTTCCTCGCAATCACACCAGGCGCCACCTTTTCAATGGCATCGGTTCCATCGGACTCGATTGCACCTTTGCCATCTATTGGGTTACCCAGCGGATCCAATACTCGACCTAGCAAACCATTACCGACAGGCACTTCAAGAATCCTACCCGTACATCGAGCTGTCTGGCCTTCAGCAAGCTTCTGATAGTCTCCAAGGACAACCGCACCCACAGAATCTCGCTCAAGATTCAATGCCATCCCATAAACAGCACCCTCAAACTCGATCATCTCTCCGTACATTACCTCCGCAAGGCCATATATACGAACGATACCGTCTGATACGGAAACGATCGTTCCCTCATTTTTTGCTGAAACAGCGATGTCAGCTTTCGCAATGCGTTGCTTGATTAATTCGCTGATCTCAGAAGGATTCAATTGATTCATGAAACTTCCCTTTCAAATTCTGTTAGCTTAATTGGTCAATGTCTCGGCTATTTTTGCAAGCCGTCCCCGCACTGTCGCGTCAATTACAGTATCACTCGACCGAATTTCAAAACCGCCTATCAAGGAATGATCTGTGACAGTTTCGATACGAATCGTTTTTCCTCTATAACGTGACTTTAATTTCGACTCCAACAACTGAACCTCCTCAGCCTCCAGTGGATACGCACTAGCAATAGTTACCTCCAGTGCTTGATGCCCCTCTGCAAGCAGCAGCTCAAACTCTGTAGCAATTGGTTGCAACACGCTCAAGCGTCCATAGTGCGCTAGAGTTTTTATCAGTGCGTCACAACCTTCAACAGCAACGTCTTCAGTCAAGTCTAAAAGAATTGACACCTTTTCCTCTGCTGACACAGCAGGATTCTTGAAGACCTCAGCCATCGAAATGTCGGAACTAATCAAAGCTGCTTTATTTAAGAACACACTCCAAGAAGACTCTGCGTGAACAGAAGAGGAATGAGCAAATACAGCTTTCGCGTAAGGACGGGCGAGCGTAACAATTTCTGCCATAGGTTGCCTCCGTTACAGCTCTTCAGCTAATTCAGTTAGCAATTTCTTGTGCGCAGCCTGATCGACCGAAGCACCCAAAACTCGCTCAGCGCCAGTAACCGCCAGTTTGGCAACATCTGCACGCAGAGACTCTCTAGCTTGAGCAACTTCCTGCGCCAATTGTGCCTGGGCCGAAGTCATGATTTTCTCAGCTTCAACTCGTGCTTTGCCCTGCGCTTCCTCTACAATCTCAGAGGATCGTTTATTTGCTTGTTCCAACAACTCAGTAACTTGGGCACGGGCTTTATTCAGTTCCTGATCGATCTCAGTTTTAGCTTTTTCCAAAGCTTTACCGGCTTTATCAGCAGCATCAAGTCCTTCAGCAATCTTCTGCTGGCGATCCAGCAGCGCCGCAGAAATTGGCGGCCAGACATACTTCATACAAAATATGACGAAGATCGTGAACGCTATGAGCTGCCCTATAAGGGTAAGGTTTAAATTCACAGTTACACCTCGCGGTCGGTTAACTCATCCAAGGGATCAGGACGCTACCAAAGCCACGAACGGATTTGCAAACGTAAAAAATAGTGCAATACCAACACCGATCATAGTTACCGCATCGAGAAGACCCGCAACAATGAACATCTTCACCTGCAACATTGGAACCATTTCTGGTTGGCGCGCAGCGCCCTCCAGGAATTTACCACCTAAAATACCAAATCCTATCGCCGTGCCGAGTGCACCCATGCCGATTAGCAGTGCCACAGCTATTGCGGTCATTCCAACTACAGTTTCCATTTTTCCTCCAGATAAAGGATGTTAAAAAAATTAAATTAATGGTGCTCGTGCGCCATCGCCAAATATACAATGGTCAACATCATAAAAATGAAGGCCTGGAGCACAATCACAAGGATATGAAAAATAGCCCAAGGAACAGACAAAAGCCACTGCAGATAAAAAGGCAACAATGCGATTAAAATAAAAATAAGTTCTCCTGCATACAAGTTGCCAAATAGCCTGAGTGCTAGAGAAATTGGCTTTGCAATCAAGCCAACACCTTCCAATAGCAGATTAAACGGTATCATCCACTTACCAAATGGCTGCAAAGTCAACTCACTTATAAACCCGCCAAACCCTTTAATTTTTATGGAATAAATTATAATCAATAAAAATACACCGATCGACATTCCTAAAGTAGCGTTTACATCAGTTGTCGGCACGATCTTCATATATTCCACTCCTAACGCCGCAAACAAATGCGGAAATAAATCCACTGGAACTAAATCCATTAAATTCATTAAGAAAACCCAACAAACGATCGTTAAAGCTAAAGGTGCAATCAAGTTGCTTGTGCCATGAAAAGTTTCTTTTACAGACTTATCAACAAATTCAACCATCAATTCAACTAGGTTTAAAATACCAGACGGAACACCGGCATGCGCAGACTTAGCCCCAATATAAAATAACCAGCAAAAGACGATTCCAATCCCGATTGACCAAGCCATTGTATCCACATGGATAGCCATAAATCCCATTTCAGCGGCTTCCTGTGCTCCATGTGCAAAAGACCAACCGTTTTCTGGATGAGAACCAAATGTCAGATTAGTAAGATGATGCTGGATATATTCAGACGGAGTAGGGTTTTGAGACGCCATTACTGTTTCCAATTACTGTGTTTTTATCCCGCCCAACATAAGAGGGAGGCTTAATTGCCCGACCAGAACAGTTAAAGCGAATCCGATCAATACTGCACCTGAGATAAGATGATCATACGATGACCAGATCCACGCAAATAAAACCGCGGTCATCATCAATTTCAACCCTTCGCCTACAAAAAAGTTGCGGGCGATTAAACTAGCGTTACGCGCTCCTCGCTTGCGGAAAGCCAAAAAACCAAAAAGGCTTTGAGGAACGATCGCAACTGCTCCCCCCACCACAGCGCTTTGGGCTACAGCGGCTGAATGTAAACTAAAACCAATAACCGACACTACTACTACGATAATAGTCTGCAAGATAAATAAAGTAACAGGCGGGTGGTTTATATATTTCACGTTACTTCTTCAGTTGACGGAGTATATGCAGTCCAATGTGTGGGATCAATGACAATTGTTAAATCTATTGCGATGTTTTTAATTTAACTATCCATTTTTAGACGAGCTACGATTCCATCTAAAGCATCTAAAGATCCATAGTCTATAATTATTTGACCTCGTCCACCGCTTTTCGCCTTGATACGAATATTGGCTCCAAATCGGTCGGACAACGTTGATTCCAAATGGCTAACGTCTGGATCGGTAATAGATTTAACCTGCGAGGAACCGCCCGACGACAGGCGTTTAACTAAAGTTTCTGTTTGCCGCACCGACAATTTTTGTCTCACAACGTCATTAGCAGCGCTAAGCTGAACGTCCCCAGTAAGAGGTAACAACGCTCTCGCGTGACCCATTTCTAATTTACCTTCCTCCATCATTAATTGAACACTTGTTGCAAGATTTAATAATCGTAACAAGTTGGAAACATTTGAACGGCTCGAAGATATCAAAGCGGCCAAAGCCGTTTGATCCATTGAGAATTGATCACGCATATTAGCTAAAGCTCTCGCTTGCTCGAGACTTGTAAGTTGCTCTCGTTGGATATTTTCAATTAGTCCAAGTGCAGCAACTTGTTGATCTTCTAAATTACGAACTAGTGCTGGAATGCATTCTAATCCGATCCTCTGGCCTGCTCGCCAGCGACGTTCGCCTGCAATTAACTCATAGCCGCCACTTATTTGACGAACGATAACCGGTTGCAGCATTCCATGCTGGCGAATTGAATCAGCTAATTCATTCAACTCAATTTCATCAAACCGTATTCGCGGCTGAAATGGATTGGCTGTAATGTTTTCAATAGGTATTTGAAGAAGCTCCTCAGCATTACTAAGTAAAACCGATGATTCAGCTCGTGAGTCTTGTTTTAAAACTGCATCAATTGTCGATTGATCTATACCTAATAGAGGATTAAACCCGAGACCTCGTTTTTTTTGCTTCATGCCGCTTTTTTCAACTTCAAACGTTTACGTAGTTCTGAAGCAAATGCCAAGTAGGACAAAGCTCCCTTCGATAAACGATCATAACGTAAAACTGGCAATCCGTGGCTTGGTGCTTCTGCCAAGCGAATATTTCGTGGAATTACAGTTTTGAAGACTAGATCTTTAAAAAAGTGCTCTAACTGCTGTGATACCTGACGCGTTAAGCTAGTTCGCGGGTCATACATAGTCCGCAAAACTCCATCGATCTGTAGCTTTACGTTATGAGTTTCTCGGACTTGCTCAATAGTCTCTATCAATGCTGCAATGCCTTCAAGAGCAAAAAATTCACATTGAACCGGAATAATTACTCCATTTGCTGCAATCAAACCGTTAATGGTCAACATACTGAGCGCAGGAGGGCAATCGATCAGCACGAAATTGTAATTAATTGCTTGGTCTTTTAGTGCATCTTTTAACTTGTATTGACACCTTACTTGTCCAATTAATCCCACTTCTGCCTCAGTTAACTTAATATCGGACGGCAATAAGTCATATCCTGCTTGTGTCTCACATATACATGTTTGAGCAAAACTTGATTCTCCAAGCAGCAGTCCGCGCACATCGTGCTCGATATTTTTTTTCACTACGCCAGAGCCTGTGGTTGCATTCCCTTGCGGATCAAAGTCAATAACCAAAACTTTGTATCCCATCTCGCTTAAAGTCGCACCGAGGTTTACGCAAGTAGTTGTCTTTCCAACACCACCTTTCTGATTTGTTATTGCAATGATTCGAGTCATTGTATTCCCTGCCTCACAATAGCCAGAACTCGCTCTTTATTAATTAAACTTGGCAGCTTTTCTAACCGCATGGTACAGGAATTATGTGTAACTTTAGCGTCAGCTAGCTCACCTTTGGCACGCGACCCTTTCATTGCTAATATTTCACCGCCTGGGAATAATCTCGGTAGTGAGCATTGAATCATACCATTGAGATCAGTAAAGGCTCTGCTGATAATCTGATTAAAAAGAGAGTCAACTGACAGTTTTTCTATTCTTTCATGGACAATGCTAACGTTCTTCAAACTTAAAAGAGATTTCATGTGCCGGGCAAATGCCAGCTTTTTATCATTCGCATCAAGCAAAGTAAATTGTGTATTAGGATGAAAGACTGCCAGCGGAAGACCCGGAAAACCAGGGCCGGTTCCAATATCAAGTAGCCTACCTGACCGAATGAACTTTGAGACACTTAATGAGTCTAGTAACTGATTATTTAAAACATCATTGAAGCATCGATGTGCACTTAAATTAAAAATCTTATTCCATTTCAAGTGCTCTTCAATCAACTTATCGCAAGACCAGAGCTGTTGCTGTGTAGGATGGATATTAATCTTATTGAGTGATGAAATAATGTTCATCAAGAAGCCAAAACTTTTAGATCAATTCTTTTCAAATGAACTATAAGTAAACTTATTGCTGCTGGTGTTACTCCAGATATCCGAGAAGCTTGAGCTAATGTTTCTGGGCGATGATCTACTAGCTTTTCCTTAACCTCATTTGATAACCCTTTGATCAAATGATAATCCAAATTGGGTGGTAATTTTACGTTATTGTTGTTTTGTAACTTCCTTATCTCATCTGCTTGTCGACTTATATAACCAGAATATTTTACCAATATTTCTATCTGAGACGAGACCGACGGATCAATATGCTGTTCCATTCCTGTAAGTTGTACCAAATCGATATAATGAACCTCTGGTCTTTTCAAAATGTCATAAGCAGTAACTTCTTTTGACAATGGCGCAGTAAGCAATTTATTCAGTGCATTAGTAGTATTATCTGAAGGTCGAATCCACATTGATTGAAGTCGTATTACTTCTTTTTGAATCTGTTCCTGTCGATCATTAAATCGAACCCACCTATCTTCACAAACCAAGCCAATTGATCGCGCTTTTTCGGTAAATCTTTCATCAGCGTTATCTTCTCGTAAAGACAGTCGATATTCAGCTCTCGAGGTAAACATTCGATAGGGTTCTTGAGTACCTAGTGTAACCAAGTCATCTATCATCACGCCTAAATAACCTTCATTTCGGCCTATGACCCACGGCTCCTTATTTTGTGCTCGCAACCCAGCATTTGCTCCTGCAAGAAGCCCTTGCGCTGCCGCCTCCTCATATCCCGTAGTACCATTAATTTGACCTGCAAAATATAAATTGTTTATTAATTGACTCTCCAATGTGGATTTCAAATCTCGAGGATCAAAAAAATCATATTCGATAGCATAGCCGGGTCGCGTAATTACAGCTTTATTGCAACCCTCCATAGAGCGGACAATTTCAAACTGCGTCTCATAAGGTAACGAGGTGCTAATACCGTTAGGATACATTTCATTCGATGTTAGACCCTCTGGTTCGAGAAAAACTTGATGCGTTTCTTTATCAGAAAACCGTACCACTTTATCCTCTATTGAGGGACAGTATCTTGGACCCGTCCCCTCAACATGGCCACTGTAAATCGAACTAAGATGTAAGTTTTTTAGAATAATCTCTTTTGTTTGCTCAGTTGTCCTGGACAGGTAACAAGCGATCTGCTTTGGATGTTCTATACCTGTACTCATCATTGATAAATAAGGTGTAGGTTTATCTCCAGGCTGCTCAGGTAAAGATTTGAGATCAATGGTTCGCCCGTCTAGACGAGGAGGTGTACCCGTTTTGAGTCTACCTACGCGGAAAGGTAAATCACGAAGTGATTTAGCAAGATCATTGGAAGCAGGATCACCTGCTCGCCCCCCTGATTGTTGGTTGGTTCCTACGTGCATCTGACCAGCTAGAAATGTCCCTGCAGTGATAACAACTGTTTTTGAGTGAAGAGTCAATCCCATCGCTAAAACTACGCCAACAATATTTTCATTTTTAATTACTAAGTCAGATACTGGCTGTTGAAAAATTGTTAAGTGAGGAGTTAATTCAACCAAATTACGCATATGAGATCGGTAAAGAACACGATCAGCTTGAGCTCGGGTTGCTCTAACAGCAGGGCCCTTACGTCGATTTAATATTCGAAATTGAATACCGGCATAGTCTGAAACTTTTGCCATAAGTCCATCACAGGCGTCGATCTCACGGACCAGATGACTCTTACCAATTCCTCCAATGGCAGGGTTACAAGACATTTGACCAAGTGTCTCTATAGAATGGGTTATGAGCAATGTATCACAACCCATACGAGCAGATGCATGAGCAGCTTCAGTACCTGCATGACCACCGCCAATTACTATTACATCAAAACAACGTTTGTAATTCATATATATAAAAGAATACTTAAAGAAAAAAGATTGTTGTTATTGTTAATGTTAAGCGGCTTTGCTTCTGTGGAGAAGTAATTTTTTTATAATTGAATCAGAGAGTTATTTTACAACTAAGTATGTGTAGCACTCTACGCATATGTTCTGGGTAAACTTGTTTAAGGTGTTAATAAGTAGGCTGGTTATCCACATGGGGTTTTATCCAAAAGTAATGCACTGTGTTTTGAAGCCATGTTTCCACATCATTTACCAATACAGAATGATGAAAATATAGACGTTAATAGATCATCAGATGAAAACTCTCCTGTGATTTCAGAAAGTGCTTTTTGGGTTAACCTAAGGTCCTCAGCTATTAAGTCAATATTTTCTTGCGTTAGTATATAATCTGCGGCTATGTCGATAGTATCGTTAGCTTTTTTCAACTGAGTGATATGTCTTTGTCGAGCGGAAAATTGGGTTTCTGTGACTAAAGTGCCGCCTAATTTAGTACTGATCCAAGAAACTAGTTCATCTAGGCCTAGGCCGGTAGTAGACGATATATTCAGGAGTTCGAAATCGGTTTGGTTGTGGATTGAGTGATGGTAAAGATCAATTTTTGTTCGGATTATTGCAAGCTTCTGATGTGTTTTTTGGCCTAGCAGGAAGGTAATGTCTTGTGCAGTAATTTGATCTGTTTTTCCATCAAAAAGGCAAAGGATAAGATCGGCGGAGTCTACTTGTTGCCTAGCGCGATTTATTCCCTCAGTCTCGATGATATTATCAGTCAAACGGATACCTGCAGTATCAGTAATTGAAAGTTCAAAACCATTGAGTACTAAATTAAACTTTAAAAGATCACGGGTGGTTCCAGCAATATCAGTCACAATAGCTAATGGAGCCTTACCTAAGGCATTTAAAAGAGAACTTTTACCTGCATTGGGTTGTCCTAGGAGAACTACGCTGTACCTCCGATTAAGCTTAACTCCTTCAGATGCAGATAATAATAGATGTTTAACTTCTGCGGATATATTGGTGATAGAAGATGCAATTGTTCTAATATGTGCAGGACTTATATCTTCATCAGGAAAATCGATGTGCGCTTCAAGGTGGGTTCTTACACTGATTAACTGAGCTACAATAACGTTAACCTTTTTGCCGAACAAACCATCAAGGGATTGATGAGCGGCTTTCGCAGCGTTTATAGATGAGGCGTTGATTAAATCATTTATAGCCTCCGCCTGAGTAAGGTCTATTTTGTTATTAATGAAAGCGCGTTTACTAAATTCTCCAGGCTCTGCTAATCGTGCACCTGCATCAACGATGGCACTTAGTATAGCCTGTATAAGGATCGGGTTACCATGTCCTTGGAATTCGACAACATCTTCTCCAGTGAAGCTATGCGGTGATGGAAAGTAAACCCAGATACCAGTGTCTAGTGATGTTGATTGTGAAAAAAAAGAACCAAAAGATGCATGACGAGGCAGTAAAGTTTTATGACTTAGTTTGTTGCCAATTGTAAAGCTATCCAAACCTGAAATTCTAATTATGCTGATAGCGCCCCGGCCAGGAGCAGTTGCTGAAGCAACGATGGTATCTGTAAATTTCATTTTGGAAATCAATCGGCTCTTTCAATGGATCTTGTAATAACCCACTGTTGTGCGATGGAAAGAACATTATTAACTACCCAATACAAGACTAAACCTGCTGGGAACCATAGGAAGAAGAAGGTAAATGCGACTGGCATATATTTCATAATTTTTGCCTGCATAGGATCGGGTGGAGTCGGGTTAAGTGACGTTTGAATAAACATCGAAACACCCATTAGCAAAGGTAAAATAAAATAAGGATCTTTGGCGCTTAGATCTGCTATCCAGAAGATAAATGGTGCTTGTCTTAATTCCACAGATTCTAGTAGTACCCAGTATAAGGCAATGAATACGGGCATTTGAACGACTATAGGCAAGCAGCCGCCTAAAGGGTTAATTTTTTCACGTTTGTATAAATCCATCATTTCTTTGGACATACGTTGTCGGTCATCGCCATATAGCTCGCGTAAGCGTGTTATTTCAGGTGTGAATTTACGCATCTTGGCCATGGACTTGTAAGCGGCGGCAGATAGTTGAAAAAACGCGCCTTTTACTAGCACGGTGACTAAAATAATGGCAAAACCCCAATTTGTGACGTAGGTTTGAATAAATTTAAGTAGCCAAAACAATGGCTGAGCAATGAACCAGAGCCACCCATAATCAACTACCAGTTCTAATCCTGGTGACAGTTGCTCTAAAACATTTTGATCTTTGGGGCCAACGTAAAGCGTAGCTGCAGTGGTGGTCATTTCACCTGAAGCTAAGATCAGGTTCGGGCTTATAATACTTCCAATAAAATGGCCCTGCTGATTAGTGCGAAAAGTATAGAGATGGTCAATATCGGGGTCTGGGATCCAGGCAGTTGTGAAGTAATGCTGGAGGAGAGCGAGGTAGCCTCCGGTTATACCCTTGTCCTTCAGATCTGCATTGAGCTCTCGTGCATCTGCCTCGGTCTCAAAATCCGAGAAAGCGACTTTACGATAGCGGTCGTCAAGCGTAGGCAGTGCAAAGCCAAGAAATGCTTGCATACCCATTGAATTTTGTATTGAAGGATCCACCGAATTATCTCTTTTTAACTGGACGAAAGGAGTGACTTCCTTTGGAGAGCGGGAATTATTTATAATATTGAGGGTCACACCAATGTCGTAACTGATTGGACTGACGTAAAATAATTTTTTAATGACTAAGCCTGTCTCGGTTTCCGTTTGAATAACAATGGTTGTTGGATTAGTGATGTTGAAGTGCGATTGATTGGCGGTATAAATGGGCCGTCCATCAGGAGAGGCATCAGGTCCATCGGGTCCCACTAAGCCGGTTTGAGCAATGTAGATACGTTGGTTGGTATCTAGCAAGGCAATCGGTGTTTCAGGGTTTTTTAGTGAAATGGGGTAATCTTTGAGGCGAATTTGAGTTACATCTCCGCCCACGAGCGATATGGTTATTTGAGAGATTGGCGTTTCGACTGTAATAATTTTGTCATTTGTGGGTGCGGTACTAGAGGAAGGGGCGGTGGTAATTACATTGGCCTTTATGGTGGGGACATCTAGACGGTCACCTGTGCTTCTGAGTTCGGTTGGTTGAGTAGTAGATAGGACTGGTGTATTTAGGGTTTCTGAGTAGGTGTTCCATTGAAGAAATAGGCCATACGTTAGTATACCAAGAATTGCGAGTAAGCCAGTGCGTTGTATATCCATTAAGAGCGTCTCGTGTTTTCTTGGTTTTTAGGCACAGGGTCAAAGCCACCTGAGCGACCTGGACAACAT
>CAZFNA010000035.1:0-17530 GCA_964520465.1 uncultured Pseudomonadales bacterium
ATAGAAATCATTGATATTAAGGCCTTGTCAGACCTTTGCCACGCGAAAGGCTGCCTGCTGGTAGTGGATAATTGTTTCATGACACCTGCCCTTCAAAAGCCATTGGCTCTTGGCGCAGACTTAGTCATTCATTCCGCAACTAAATATCTTGATGGCCAGGGACGGGTGCTAGGAGGAGCGGTTGTTGGTGCTTCTGATTTAATTGAGCCAATTACTGCGTTCATCCGAGCTGGTGGTGTGACCATGAGTGCTTTCAATGCGTGGATATTTTTAAAAGGTTTGGAAACGCTTGATATCCGGATGCGAGCGCATAGCGAAAATGCATTGAAGCTGGCTAGCTTTCTTTCTGAACATCCAAAATTGGGACGTGTGAACTATGCGGGTCTTGAGTCGCATCCACAGTATAATTTGATTTCTAGTCAAATGAAATCTGGGGGGGGAGTTTTGAGTTTTGAGTTAAAGGATGGTGGACGTAAAGATGCTTGGGCATTCATCGATGCTACCTGTTTGATGTCACTTACGGCTAATTTGGGCGACGTTAAAACTACTGTCTGTCATCCTGCAACAAGTACGCATGGGCGGCTCGCCTTTGCTGACCGGAAGTTAATGGGGATTAAAGAAAACATGGTTCGTATTGCTGTCGGACTAGAGGATATAGATGATTTGATCTCAGATTGTGAGCGTGGGCTTGCAGCGGTAACAATCTGATTAATTCAGATTTTAGTTACCGCCCTGTAATGCCTTGATTCGTGTTTCTATTGGCGGATGCGTCATGAACAATCTCATTATCGGCTTTCCGCCAGTCCGAATGCCAAAAGCAACCATGGCGTCTGGTAGTTCGGTTGGTGCATCTTGCTCGGTCCGTAATCTCTCTAGTGCCCCAATCATTGATGTCTTCCCTACGAGGCGAGCCGCAAATATATCGGCTCTGAATTCACGTTGGCGCGAGAACCAAAATACGATTATTGATGCTAAAATACCTAGAATAATCTCAGCCACAAATGTGGTGATGTAGAAGGCTGGGCCGTGCCCGCGTGCTGTTTTGAATACTACCCTATCTATTGTGTGTCCAATCATCCGCGAGAAAAACATTACGAAGGTATTTATGATTCCTTGGATTAGTGCAAGGGTTATCATGTCTCCATTTGCAACGTGCCCAATCTCATGGGCCATGACTGCTTTTACTTCATCGCGAGTGAAGCGGCTAAGTAACCCAGCACTGACTGCAACTAACGCGTTGTTCCGATTCCAGCCAGTTGCAAATGCATTACTAGTTTGACTTGGAAAGATGCCTACGTCCGGCATCCCGATTCCTGCATCTCTTGCCAGATCAGAAACCGTATGTATGAGCCAACGCTCGTCTGAAGTCTTTGGTGTCTGAATAATTTGAGTCCCTGTTCCCCTTTTTGCCATCATCTTAGAAAGCAATAGGCTTACAAAACTGCCTGCCATACCGAACACAAAACAAAACAACAATAGGCTCGAGAGGTTTAAATCTACCCCATTTGCTGCTAGATATCCTTCAAACCCTAATAGGCTTAGCGTCAAGCTAGCAACGAGTACGATGGCGAGATTGGTCATTAAAAACAACGCAATTCTTAACATATAAGCCCCTTTTTTTGGTAATAGGGTATTGTCTAACCAATGTTGGTTTCAGTTAGGAGTTTAAGCTTTGGCAACGCAGAAAAAGGTTATAAAAACAAATGCGGAGTGGCGTTCGCTTTTAAATGACGAGTCTTATCGAGTAACCAGAGAAAAAGGAACAGAAACACCATTTCAGAATTTATATCATGAGGAAAAAACAAATGGTACCTATCATTGCATCTGCTGTGATACGCCATTATTTGATTCAATAAATAAATTTGATTCAGGCTCAGGTTGGCCAAGTTTTTCCCAGCCTCTGAATCCAGCGGTCGTTGCAGAACATGAAGATCGTTTAATTTCTTTTATGCCACGAACTGAAGTGACATGCGATATCTGCGATGCACATTTGGGTCACGTGTTTAACGATGGCCCGAAGTCCACGGGTTTGCGCTATTGCATAAACTCAGCCAGCCTCAAACTCAAGCCGTAAATTAGATAGCTTTAGATTCTCTTAATGCGATGAGACGCCACCCTGGACCGGTGGCTTTGATTTCTAAACTCACGCCTGTTGATTCGAGTTCTTGGAGTCGTGCAATTGAGACTATTGCCCACTGTCCGGCCACCGGGCTCTCTTCGCGTGTAATTTCTCCACGATAAAATGAGAAGCTTGGCATTCGGATACCTTGGGAGACGACGTCTGCTTTTGCTTCTTTAGCCAGCAGTGCAGCATGTTTTAAAGGACGCTGGCGTGCTTCTGATAGGATTGGCAATATGATTAGTGCAATACAGGCAAGCTGAACACCTCCCATGGCCAACAATCGCTGGCTCAGGTTCCATCTTGGAATACCTAACGCAAGAAAAGCCAGAAATAAAAATGAGCTTGTTGAAAGTAATAAAGGCCACCTGAACTGAGTAATAATCGCAGATAATAATGCAAGCTGCTCTTGGTCACGTTTGTATTCGAATTGAGGGATTAAATTATGAAACAGGCAGATTCCAAGCAGTAGCAAGGGTAGGAAAAGTCCAGGTATTGCCCAAAATCGGGTTGTAAGTTGTGGAAGTACCCGCGCATATAATACAAATAGAGGCGCCGTTGAATAAAGCACATAATGAGGCAGTTGCGTTCCAGACAGTGATACTAGGATCACAACTAGTCCGATCCAGATCAATGCAAATCGATCTATTGGATCGGCCCAGTATTGTCGTGCACTCATTAGAATAGCTATCAAGAGACCGCTGTACGGCAATAAAATCAGCGGCATGACAAAGACATAGTAAAAGAGGTTTCCACCATGTCCGTGCAAGTTACCTACGAATCGTTCGATATTATGTCGGAGAATAAACTCTTCAAAAAATTCCATCCCTTGGGCGTCGTAGACTCCTACCAACCACGGGGTCAAAATAGCAATTAGCAATAGCCAAGCTTTTGAGGATCTAATGGCTGACACCATAACCGGCCATTGGTTTGAGATCAGCACCCAAAGACTAAAGGCTCCGGCGGGAATTATTGCCGCAACTGGTCCTTTAGTTAAGAGTCCAAGACCTACCCAAAGAAAGACTCGCAACCGTATTGAATCACTTGGATTTCGAATATATCGCGCGATGTCTGTAAAAATTAAAGCTAGCCAAAGATTGAGAATGGAGTCAGCTGTTGCAGCACGTGAGATCACCAGTATACCAAGCGACGTTGATAAGGCGAAGGCAACAAAAACTCCCAGGGTAGGCTTTTGAGTATGCTCTGCAGAGAACCGTCCCAGGACAACTGCCCAGAGTGCACCGGCGATCACTGATGGCAATCGGCCCGCCATTTCGATGGGAATCCATGGATCTAAGTTGCCAAATAGCTTGAGTGATATTGATTGGATCCAATATGAAAATATCGGTTTGTCGAAACGCGGCTCACCATCGAGGGTTGTTGCAGCCCAGTGTCCACCATTAAGTAATTCTCGAGTGGCCTCTAAAAACGCACCCTCATCGACATCGAATATGGGCACCCAGGTACCGAGAAGGCCGAGTACAAGTAGACAAATAAAAAGGCGCCAGTCCAGTTTACTCAGATTGATCATTGTTACTTCGTGCCCACCCCATCGCATCGGTTTGCTTTGTCAGTGGCGGCTGTCCTCGGCTTCGTAAGCGTGTAAGCATTTCGGCTACTAAGCCTGTGGTGATGAGTTGAAGGCCTACTAGTGCAAGTAGGACACCTGTAATTAATAGAGGTCGATTGCCGATATCCATGCCAAATAGTTTGAGCATGAATAAATAGGTTAAAGCCATCATGCCAAGACTTCCTGTGAGAAGCCCAGCCACTCCAAAAAAGTGCCCAGGACGTTCTCTAAACCTTAGAAAGAACCAAGCTGCTAGGAGATCCAGAATTACACGGGGCGTACGCGATATTCCGTATTTGGAAGTTCCTGCCGTACGCGCACGATGGTTGACTGGAATTTCTGAAATACGGCTAGGGTGCGTCAGATTTGCGACCCACAGTGGTATGAAGCGATGCATCTCTCCCCGCAGATCTAGGCCCTCTAGTACATCACGACGCCCAACCTTTAAACTGCATCCGTAGTCATGGAGGGCTACTCCTGTTACGCGCCCTATTAACCAGTTTGCTATTCGAGAAGGGAGCGTGCGGTCCAGACTATCTTGTCGATTTTTACGCCATCCACACAAAAGATCTAGGTTGTCAGTTTCTAGTTTCTTAACTAAAGCTGGAATGTCGGCCGGATCGTTTTGTAAATCTCCGTCCATAAACGCTATCACATCACCCCGTGCGGCTTGCAGGCCGGTCTGCATTGCTTGAGTCTGGCCTAAGTTCCTGCGGTGGGAAATTATCATGATGTGGTTACCGCGATTAGCGCGAGCCTCCATCAGAAGCTCGCGTGTTTTGTCGGTACTCCCGTCGTCGACAAGTACGAACTCAAAATCGCCAGAGTAAGTTTCGAGTGCAACATGCAATTCATCAATCAAACATTTTATGTTGTCTTCCTCTCTATACAAGGGGATAACAACTGATAAACGCGGCATTCGTTCAGCCATTTAAGGTCCGTTTTAGCAACAATAAGAAACCGAGTATACCGAAGACTGCTGTCAGACTCAGTACGTATATGTGAAGTTGGAGTGTGAGTGCGAGTCCGGTGGCTGGGAGGATCCCTATAAATGTAGAGCCAATGACTCCTCCTGCCTCATAGGTACCCGCACCTGCTAGTCCATGAATCGGGAGTATTGATGATAATTCAGCGCCGAGTATCATAGTTATGGTTTTGGTAATAGGGATGCCCGATAGTGTGGATAACATCATCATCATTCCCATCAGCTTCGTAATCCAGGAAAGAATGGTTAGTCGCCAGATGCGCTGAAGTCGTCTTCCATTCTGTGTTTCATAGATTAGCTGAGTTCTTGATTGTTCCAATATGCACGGCAGGTTGAGGTACTGCATTTTTGGTACGACTATCGACAGTAGCAGCGGAGTCAAAAAAATAAAAGTTGCAAGCAACGCGAAAACAATTACGCCCAAACTCGATGCCATTACAATACATAAGCTGATTCCGATTAGGCTAATAAAGTCGAGAAGTCGAATCCAAATAAGGTTGGTCAAGGCAACTGAAAAATCGACGCGGCCTATCCAGCGCGCTAAAGCCGGGAGCGCCAGCTCACCTAATCGCATGGGAGCAAGATTATTGGCTGCGTTATGTAAAAAACTGATTCCAAAAGCTTCTGCTAGTGAGAATCTCTCAAATAAAACCCAAGTTCTAAGACCGCGAAGAAGCCAGCTTATAGCCCCAAGTAAAAAAATAATTATAGCTGTCTCGGGGCGTAGCTTTAGGAAGGCAGCAAATACGCTGGTTAAATCTAAAAGACTTGAGGATATCCAGATTGTTGCCCCGAAGACTAGGGCGCCAATGCTCAATTTCAAAGGAATTGATTTGACTTTGTTGTTTTCTC
This sequence comes from uncultured Pseudomonadales bacterium, assembly GCA_964520465.1. Lineage (GTDB taxonomy): Bacteria > Pseudomonadota > Gammaproteobacteria > Pseudomonadales > Litorivicinaceae > HIMB30. Next base: position 5,527 of record CAZFNA010000035.1, read on the forward strand.
TCAAAGGGACCATACGTATAAGCAATTATGACTACATAGTGAATTCGGAATAGTACCTCTTTCTGCTGCCTGCGGTAGAATGTTGGTCAAAAATAATTGGAGAGCACCCATGATTGATTCAATAGCTGAATCCTACCGCCAGGTAATTACAGCAATCGGAGAAGATCCAGCGCGAGAAGGTCTGTCAGATACACCTATGCGGGCCGCGAAGGCTTTAGACTTTTTAACGTCGGGGTATCGACAGGACCTTGATATCATTGTAAATGGTGCCGTGTTTGAGTCAGATAATGATGAGATGGTTGTGGTTCGAGACATGGAGCTTTACTCGATGTGTGAACATCATTTATTGCCGTTTACTGGCCGATGTCATATCGGCTACTTACCGAATGGTAAGGTTTTAGGTTTGTCAAAGTTTGCCCGGATTACTGATATGTTTGCCCGGAGATTGCAAATTCAGGAGAACCTCACACGACAAATCGCTTTAGCGGTTCATGAGGTCACTGGAGCTAGGGGTGTAGGCGTAGTCATCGAAGCTAAACACTTTTGCATGATGATGCGTGGTGTGCAGAAGCAAGAATCGACCATGGCTACTTCGGTGATGCTGGGGGATTTTCGTGAACATCAAGCGACCCGGAGCGAATTTTTGCGTTTGATCGGTAAGCACTGATGCCCAGCTTTGAACGAGATCAGGTTGCGAAAATCCATATCGAGGACCTCAGGCTTCGCACATTTATTGGGATTAATGATGACGAGAAAAAAAATCGTCAAGATGTGGTGATCAATATTCGGATTCATTATCACGCTGAAAAGGCGGTAGCTTTTAACAGCATAGATGAAGCACTCAACTACAGAACAGTCACTAAGAATATAATCAATCATGTCGAGGCTAACCGGTTTTTATTGCTCGAGCGAATGACGGACGAGGTATTATCGCTCGTTATGGAGAATCCTGAGGTGATGTGGGCTGATGTGCGTATAGATAAACCCAATGCCTTGAGATTTTCAGACTCAGTATCAATTACTCTTTCCGGTCGTCGTGAAGGTTACACGGGCGCGAAGCATCCGCACTAAATCAAAGGGCCTCCTCAATTACACGCGCCACCCGTCCCGACGAAGGTCCGGTGAAAGACCCGAAGCTACCCACCAGATCACCATTTCTATCAACAATGTACTTATGAAAATTCCATGATGGGTAATCACCATCAGCTGCCTCAGCCAGACCTTTGAAAATCGGGTCAGCTTTTCCTTTTTTAGCGTGGGTTGTTGCGTACATAGGAAAATCGACTCCATAGGTTAACCGACAGAAATTAGCAGCTTCCTCTTCGGTACCATACTCTTGATTTCCGAAATCCTTTGAGGGAAAGCCCAAAACTGCGAATCCTTGATCTTTATATTTTCGGTAGAGAGCCTCGAGACCATCGAATTGCGGAGTAAATCCACATTTTGATGCAGTGTTTACTATCATCAGTACTTGCCCTTTATAGACTTCGCACAGATGATCGACTTGCTCTTCTGCTAATCGGCGGGCATTGTGATCTAGAAGTGGAGAACAATTGGCTTGTGCTTTTAAAGTTGTCATACCTACTACCGCTATTAAACAATGAATGCTTAGATTTCTGAGATTCATGTAATTCATTCCTGCTGTTACAAAGGAGAATATCTTTGGCCCGTTGTTGTCTCGTTCTTGGAGACCAGTTAACGCTTAATCTTTCGATATTTAAACGGTTGGACCCTGAAGATGTTGTGCTTATGTCAGAGGTTTGGGCGGAAGCATCATATGTCAAGCACCACAAGCAAAAAATAGCTTTGGTATTTAGCGCCATGAGGCATTTTGCTCAACAATTACGTGCGTCGGGTCGTCGGGTCTTATATACCTCGTTAACTGATCCAGATAATTCTGGGAGTCTGAGATTGGAAGTCGAACGTCATCAGATAAGTCATCAATTCACTGGATGGCTGATGACCGAGCCCGGAGAGTGGCGCTTGAAAAGTGAGTTTGATGCGTTGTCAGTCAATTTTTCAGTTCCTTTTCAGATCGTCGAGGATGATCGATTTTTATTCTCTCATGCACAATTTGAGAGTTTTCTTGAAGGTCGTAAGCAGCCGCGAATGGAGCACTTTTACAGAAAAATCCGGCGGTTAACTGGTTTACTCATGGATGGTGCTGAGCCTGCTGGAGGAAAATGGAATTACGATCACGATAACCGTAAGAAAATGGACCAGCGGAAGACCCCAAATCCACCTTTGTGGCCGACAGATTCTGTAACTGGTGAAGTCATTGAGCTAGTTAATAATCAATTTGCTAGTCATTTTGGAAGTCTTGATAAAGATCATTTTAAATGGCCAGTTACACGAGAGCAGGCTTTAGAGATGTTGGATCATTTTATTGAGGAGCGGCTGCCGTATTTCGGAGATTTTCAAGATGCCATGGTCTTAGGAAATGACACGCTGTTCCATAGCTTGGTCTCTACCAGCTTGAATCTAGGCTTATTGAGCCCGCTAGAGGTATGCCAAGCCGCTGAGGATTCCTATCGTTCGGGGGGCTCACCAATCAATGCGGTTGAAGGATTTATTCGCCAAGTTATTGGGTGGAGAGAATATGTTAGAGGACTGTATTGGGCGCATATGCCAGAGTACCGATCGCGGAACGCGTTATCAGCGAACGATCCACTTCCCGATTTTTTCTGGGACGAAAAGAAAACTGACATGGTGTGTTTGTCAGAGGCGATACGCACTACTCGGCAGTCTGCTTACGCACATCATATTCAGCGATTAATGGTGACCGGTAACTTTGCGCTGATCGCCGGGTGTTCCGTGGACGCCGTTTGTGATTGGTATTTGGCTGTTTATGCTGATGCCTATGAGTGGGTAGAGTTGCCCAACACACTGGGTATGGCTTTATTTGCTGATGGCGGGCTTATGGCATCCAAGCCATACTGTGCTAGCGGAAAATATATCGATCGGATGAGTAATTACTGCAAGAGTTGTCGGTATAACGTCAAAGAGACCACGACCGAAGATGCCTGTCCATTTAACTTTTTGTACTGGGATTTCTTACGTCGCCATCAAGCTTTATTCCGTTCAAATCCTCGGATGGCAATGATGATCAGGAATCTTGACCGCTTTGATTCAGTTAAGTTAGCCGCAATAGAAGCTAAGGCTGTGGAATTCAAGAATCGGTTGAGGAACGCAGGGTCTGATTCAGTTGCCTCAAATCAGGAAAGCTTGCTTTGAAGCGCGGTGGTAAAACCGTTAAAAAATCAGATTTGCCTGCCAAAATATGTCCGGTCTGTGCGCAGCTATTTAGTTGGAGAAAAAAGTGGGAGCGGGACTGGGATTCGGTGATTTATTGTAGTGAGCGTTGTCGACGGCAAGGAGTTAGTCTTGAAGGCTAAGGCAGTGGTTTGGCTAGTCAGGGATACTGTTCGTGTAACTGATAATCCAGTGCTCTGCAGCGCAGAGATGGAAGCTCGTCGGCAGCAAGCCGTATTAATTACTCTGGCTTGTCTGGAACCGAGACGATGGGTGGATCAGCAGTATGGTCTTGATCGGATCGGATGCCACTGGGCACGTTTTCGTGCGCAAAGTCTGGTCGATTTGCGGCGTCTTTTGCAGATTCATGGTGGATCATTATGGGCTAGTGCTGAAGATCCTGTTGATGCAGTAACTCGAATTGGCGAACAATTTTCAGTGCAGACGATCATCACTGATTTTCCACTGTCGACTGAGGAACGTTTAGAAAATGCTTCACTGACCAATGGAGGGTATCGCGTTGTTGAAGTGGCTACTGATGAATTATTCCAGATTGAGCAATTGCCGTTTGAAATAGGAGATCTTCCAGCAACGTTCTCTAAGTTTCGTAAGGTGATTGAGAGAAAGTCAGAACTTGTACCTTTTAGACCAGTCGCGGCTCCACCATTGAGCCAGTCGCCTGCGCAGTCCTGGCCTGATCCAGTAGAGTGGCTCGAAGCCCTTCAATTTAAATCTCCGTTACGTGAAGAAGTGACAACTACGGGTGGGGAGACTGCTGCTTTTGAGCATTGGCAAAATTATCTTGGTGCAAAAGCGCTATCTCATTATAAAATAACGCGAAATTCATTTTTTGGACCGATGCAATCAAGCCATCTTTCGGCTTGGTTGAGCCACGGATGTATTTCACCACGGCAGATTTGGTGGGATATCTTAGAATACGAAATGCGAGAGGGAGCTAACGAGTCAACATATTGGCTTCGGTTTGAGTTACTTTGGCGTGAGTTTTTCCGGTGGTATTCTCGAGTCCATGACTGGAACTTATTCTGTAAAAGTGGGCCGGCTCAGCAGGTTGTTTCGGGCGACCACAACCAAACTCGATTTAGGCAATGGACTACAGGAATGACGGGGTGTGATGTTGTTGATGCGTCCATGCGTGAATTAAATGCAACGGGTTGGATGAGTAACCGTGGTCGACAATTGGTTGCGAGTCAGCTGATCTATGAACTCAATCTAGATTGGCGCTTGGGGGCGGCCTATTTTGAGAGTCGTCTAGTGGATTATGATGTGGCAAGTAATTGGGGAAACTGGGCTTATATTGCGGGTGTAGGGCCGGATCCCAGAGGGGGGAGAATTTTTAATCTTAACGAACAAGCCGAACGCTATGATCCTGATCGGTGTTACAGGTCAAGTTGGTTACCATGACTCTGCCGGTTATAGTTTGGTTTAAAAGAGACTTAAGGCTCGCAGATCATGAACCTTTGGACCAAGCGATCTGCACGGGTCCAATACTTCCCTTGTATATCGTGGAGCCCGAGTACTGGACCATGAATTATACTTCAGGCCGCCAGTGGGTATTCCTGAAAGAATCTTTATTGGATCTCGATAATGCGCTTTGTTTGCGTGGACAGCCGCTCTGGGTGGCCGTAGGTCGTGCAGAAGAAGTTCTCGAAAAACTACGTCAACGTTTTGGTATTTCACAGATTTTTTCGCATGAGGAGACCGGCTCAGATTGGACCTTTCAGCGAGATAGGCGCGTTCAAAGCTGGTGTCGGGCAAATGGTGTGGCATGGAGCGAAGTGAGACAGCACGGGGTTATTCGAGGGCTACAAAGACGTTCCGGCTGGGCAGCTCAATGGACTACATTAATGAGCCAGCCGGGTACAAGCATTCCTGAGCAGATTCATGGTGTTGGCGAGCCTGACAGGTTCGCATGTGCTGCTCTTGATTCTATTTCATTACCAAGTGAGGTGATCTTGTCAAAGCAGCCTGGCGGGCGTAAGCAGGGATTAGAGCTGCTGGACAGCTTCCTTGAGGTTAGAGTGCAAACCTACCGGCAAGGCATGTCGAGTCCGCTGACAGCAGAGAGGGTTTGTTCCAGGCTTTCTACTCACCTCTCTCTTGGGACGCTCAGCATACGGGAGGTTTGGCAACGTACCGAACAGACTCGAGCTGAAGTAAAGCGAGTGGGCAAAGAGGCTTTGTTTGGACGCAGTCTAAAATCTTTTGCTTCCCGTTTGCATTGGCATTGTCATTTTATTCAAAAACTAGAATCAGAGCCTCGCATGGAGTTCCATGAACTTCATCGCGGTTTCATTGGACTTCGGGATGACGAGTCTAATTCTGGGCTTGAACGCTTCGAGCGCTTCGAGCAAGGGCTTTGTGGGTGGCCTTTTGTCGATGCATGCCTACGTTGCTTAGCGCAAACTGGGTGGCTAAATTTTCGGATGCGCGCAATGTTAGTTTCGATCGCGAGTTACCACTTGTGGATAGATTGGCGCCAGACAGGAGCGCTGATGGCAAGATGGTTTACTGATTTTGAGCCGGGAATTCACTGGTCGCAAATTCAAATGCAATCGGGGACAACAGGGATCAATGCAAATCGAATGTACTCACCCATTAAGCAGTCTGAGGATCAGGATCCAGATGGTGTATTTATTAAAAAATGGGTCCCGGAACTTGAGCTAGTTCCACGAGAATGGATTCATCAGCCGTGGCGAATGCCCTTTAGTTTGCAGGAACGGGTGGGGTGTCAAGTTGGATTACATTACCCCAAGCCAATCGGAGATCCATCCCAATTGGCACGTGAAGCTCGTGCAAAATTGAAGCAATGGACTACCTCAAATGATCTCAGAATTGAGGCAGCAAGAGTGCTAAAAACGCATGGAAGTCGATTGAGACAGGCGCGACCTCGTTACGGCAAAAAAGAGATATCTCTCTCACAGTTGGTACTGGATTTGAAATGAGCACAGTCGACAACCATCATCAGCTACAAACTATGGGAAAGTGTTTAGGCTACTTGGGGCTGCTTCCTTTTGTTACTGGGGCTGCAACTGCGTTATTATTTGAGGAACTGCCAGCGCTAGTCTTAAGGGGCTTTACCCTCTATTCACTCGCAATCTTGTCTTTTATGGGGGGTGTGCATTGGGGCCTTGCATTAATCATGGGTACTTATCAAAGTAAGCGGCTCTTTATCTCCATAACACCCGTTGCAGTAGCCTGGATTTGTGTGATGATACTGCCAGGTTACCTAGCAGTTACGATATTAGGCCTAGCTTTTATTGCGCAGTGGACAGTAGACCGTCCCATTCTTGCCGAGCTGTCGATTCCTTCATGGTATCTGGAAATGCGACCGCGGCTGGCATATGTAGTAGCGGGCTGTCACCTTTTCATTTTATTCCGATTGTTGGATTAACTACTGCGGAAGTGAGCGAATCTCAGGGATAAATAGCGCTGGGTCGACAGATACACCATTCAAAATTATACCCAAATGCAAATGAGCGCCCGTAACGCGGCCAGTTGCCCCAACAGTTCCAATGTCTTCACCTTGGAAAACGATCTGATCTTTAGTTACGTCAATCCTATCCATGTGGTTGTACATTGTTTTTAGGCCTTCACCATGATCAATAACTACTAATCGTCCGTTAAAAAAGAAGTCACCTACTAACGTCACACGGCCGGTTGCCGTCGCCTTAATGGGCGTGCCAGTGGGTGCTGCGATATCAGTTCCAGAATGCGGGCGCCTCGGTTGATCATTAAAGAAACGCCGCTTCCCAAAGGGTCCAGAAATTGGCCCCTTCACAGGAAGTATCATACTGACTTCTTTAAGTTGATCATTATGAGCATCAAGGGCCAGGCGTTGTTCTCTAGATTCTTTTTTGATTCGGTCAAGATCAAGGGGATTAGGTGTGACGTGCCGTTTGTTTTTTAGGTATATCCGTTGCTCAAGATATTTCTTGGACTTGATCTCGAATGGGATTTCATTTGATCCATTTTTTAGGTAATAAATTCCCGGTTTTGTCGAGAGCGCAATCCCAACTACGGCTAGTTTTTGCTTGTTATTTTCAATAGTTAGAACAGCTTTATCATTGTAGGTGGGAGTGTCGTCCTGACTCAGCGGAATCAAGACCACTCCGCCTGGAACGCGCGATTCTTCTATAGCGAGGGCATACGTGCCAGTAAATAGAAGAACAAATGCCACAAGTCGACATATCATGTTGATTCCTTCAAGATCTTATTAATTGTTGCTTTTAGCGTGCCATCTTTTAGGCGGATTTCAATAGGTGAGCGAATGCTCACGTCATCCACAGACCCAACAGAGCGTTCGGTTTCAGCTTCAGCTTCAGCTTTCAATATGATGCCATAGCCTCGCCCCAGGGTGGCAAGTGGGCTGAGCATATCGAGTTGCGAAGTCATATGCCCAACTCGGACTAGGAGAGTGTTAAATTGGTGATCAATGGATTGGATCAGTTGAGTGCATATATGTTGCACGTCACTTCGTTTGATCGCTATATATTCCGTTGGAGAGACTAATTTTTTTTCCAGCTGGTAAATTCTTTCTCGTGATCGTGATGTAAATTTCGATGTTGAATTCCAAAGTTTGTTCGAGATCAGCTCGAGCCGTTGTTGGCCAAGAGCATTTAATGTGTCAGCTCTAGATATTAGTCGGTCTTGGTATTGGGTAAGTCGTCTCGAGATATCTTGTAGGTCTGGTGAGGCTAGCTCTGCCGCTTGGGACGGTGTAGCTGCTCTCACGTCGGCAATTAAGTCTGTTAATCCGCTATCTGTTTCATGACCTACGGCTGAAATGATAGGAATCGGACATGCAGCAATTGCTCGACATAATTGATCATCATTAAACGCATTAAGATCCTCTGATGCGCCCCCCCCACGACCAATAATGAGAACGTCAACTGAGTCTTCATGAATTGCACAGGTTAGTGCACCTAACAATTCTAGTGGCGCCTGTTCGCCCTGCACTGCAGCAGAGTATAAGCGGATAGATGCTATTGGCCAACGTCGTCCCAATACCGTCAGCATGTCGCGCACGACTGAGCCTTTTGGCGACGTAATCAACCCAATCGAGTGAGGCATTTTAGGGAGCGCTTGTTTTCGACTAAGCGCCGTAAGTCCCTCGGCAATGAATTTGGCTTTGAGTGCCTCGAGCTTAGCTTTTTGATCGCCTTCGCCGGCCTCAATCATATGTTTGACAATGAGTTGTAAACGACCATTTGGCGGATAAAAATTGACCTCACAACGCATTCGAACTTTGAGCCCATTCTTGGCAACTAAGTGCACAAGTCGATTTGAGCCTTTAAACATGACTGCACTAAGTGAGGCATCCCCATCTGTTACCGAGAAATACCAGTGTCCCGAGGGATAAGTCTTAAAATTAGATATTTCTGCTTCTAAAGTGACTGAGGAAGGAAAGAATTCTGACAGCGCCTGCGTTAACAGAATGGCCAGACTTGATACTGTGAAGCTATTTTCTGTTTGGCTGACTTGTTCCGACACCCATTAACTCCCTAAACTATGCGACCATTAGTAACCAGCGAGGACTCAAACATGTTACGGATAGCCGAAGATGCTCTAACTTTCGATGATGTGTTGCTAGTTCCTGGTTACTCAAACGTTATGCCATCTAACGTCAGCTTGAAAACACAGGTTACTCGTAACATACAGCTTAGTATGCCACTTTTATCTGCAGCAATGGATACGGTCACTGAGGCTAGGCTTGCCATTGCCATGGCTCAAGAGGGTGGGCTAGGCATTCTGCACAAAAATATGACGATTGAGCGGCAAGCTCAGGAAGTTCTCAAGGTAAAGAAATTTGAGACCGGAATAATTCAGGATCCTGTGACTTGCTCTCCAAATATTACTGTTCGGGAGCTGTTAGATATCACTCGGCATTACAATATTAGTGGAGTACCAGTTGTTGAGGGTGACAATTTGGTCGGGATTGTCACGGGCCGCGATATCCGGTTCGTACCTGACCTTGACGTGAAGGTCAGTGACGTGATGACACCTAAAGACCGCCTAGTCACCGTAACCGAAGGAGCTAGTCATCAGGAAATTCAAACTAAGTTACATCGTCATAGAATTGAGCGGGTTCTTGTAATCGACAGCGATTTTCGTTTGAAGGGTCTGGTCACGGTAAAGGATATGATGAAAGCTGAAAGTCACCCTAATGCAGCAAAAGACTCAGCCAAGCGCTTGCTGGCTGCAGCTGCGGTCGGAACAGATGCTGCGGGTAAAGATCGTATTAATGCTTTGGTCGATGTGGGCGTGGATATTTTAGTGGTCGATACCGCACATGGCCACTCTCAAGGCGTGTTAGACCGTGTTTCGTGGATTAAGCAGCGATTTCCTCAGGTTGAGGTTATTGGTGGCAATATTGCTACCGGGGACGCAGCTAAGGCTCTGGTGGATTCTGGGGCGGATGCCGTCAAGGTTGGGATTGGTCCTGGTTCAATCTGTACTACTCGCATAATTGCTGGTGTTGGGGTTCCACAAATCTCAGCTATCGCCAATGTTGCAACGGCTTTATTGGGTTCGGGCATACCGTTAGTCGCCGATGGAGGAATCCGTTATTCGGGTGATATCGCTAAAGCCATTGCAGCAGGTGCCTCAACTGTGATGGTAGGCTCACTGTTGGCTGGTTCCGATGAGGCGCCGGGTGAGGTCGAATTATTTCAAGGCCGGTCTTACAAGTCATATCGCGGGATGGGATCTCTGGGTGCTATGGCGCAACGTGAAGGGTCATCTGATCGATATTTTCAGGATGCTAGTGAAGGAGTCGAAAAGCTAGTGCCTGAGGGGGTAGAAGGACGCGTACCCTGCAAAGGACCACTCTCAGGAATCGTGCATCAAATGATGGGCGGCCTTAGGGCGTCGATGGGTTACGTTGGATGCGCAACAATTGAAGAAATGCGCTCTCACCCTGGTTTTGTGAAGATCTCAGGAGCTGGAGTAAAAGAGTCGCATGTTCATGATGTGTCCATTACTAAAGAAGCCCCCAACTACAGAGTTGAATAATGATGGATATCCATGTTGATCGCCTGCTGATTCTCGATTTTGGATCACAATACACACAATTGATTGCGCGTCGTGTGCGAGAGCATGGTATTTATTCAGAAATTCTGCCCTGCGATGTTGCCCCTCACCGGATTTTAGACTTCGCACCAAAAGGCGTCGTATTGTCCGGCAGTCCAGAATCTACGGTTCAGAATTCAAGTTGGAAAATCCCCAAAGAAATATTCGACCTCGGAGTGCCTATCTTAGGTATTTGTTATGGCATGCAGGCCCTAGTTCGTCAGCTTGGTGGCCGGGTTGAATCCAGTGATTTAAGGGAGTTTGGTCATGCGAATTTGTTGGTTGAGGAGGATGGCTCTCTCCTTGAAGGTTTGTCAGATAGTGGAACTCTGTCTGTTTGGATGAGTCATGGTGATCGAGTCACCGAGCTTCCCCCAGGATTCAGGCGGATTGGTTCGAGCGCGCATGCGCCGATTGCTGCAATGGCAGACGAGGATCGTCGGATTTATGGATTTCAATTCCATCCAGAAGTAACTCACTCTCAATCTGGGTCAGAGATGCTGGCAAAGTTTGCCCATCAAATATGTGGCTGTCAGCGCAAGTGGACCCCCGAAAATATTATTGACCACGAGATCATGAAGGTCCGGAGTCAGGTCGGCGATGGCCAAGTACTGCTTGGACTATCAGGCGGGGTGGATTCATCAGTTGTAGCAGCGCTTTTACACAAAGCTATCGGCGACCAACTAGTCTGTGTTTTTGTTGATAACGGACTATTACGGCTCAACGAAGGCAACCAGGTGATGGAAACTTTTTCGCAAAACTTAGGTGTGCGGGTCATTCGAGCTAATTCGCAAGAGCGTTTTTTGGCAGCTCTAAAAGGCGAGGCTGATCCTGAGCAAAAACGAAAGATAATTGGTAGAACATTTATCGAGGTGTTTGAGGAAGAAGCAGCCAGGCTCGGGGAAGTTAAATTTCTGGCTCAAGGCACTATCTATCCAGATGTAATTGAATCAGCTGGTGCATCTTCTGGAAAGGCGCATGTGATCAAGAGCCACCACAACGTTGGTGGGCTTCCAGACAATATGCAAATGGAGCTGGTTGAACCGATTCGTGAATTGTTTAAAGATGAAGTGCGTAACCTCGGAATTGCCTTAGGCCTGACTCCGTCAATGGTGTATAGGCATCCATTCCCAGGCCCAGGTCTTGGCGTACGAATTCTTGGCGAAGTCAAAGAGCATGCGGCTGATATTTTGAGGAAGGCTGATCATATTTTTATTGAAGAGCTTCGACAGGCCAATTTATACGAGAAAGTTTCTCAGGCATTTGCAGTATTTCTGCCGGTTAATTCCGTTGGAGTCGTTGGTGACCAGCGACGTTATGCTCCAGTAATTGCGCTACGCGCGGTAGAAACGGTTGACTTCATGACCGCACGGTGGGCACATTTACCCTATGATTTTATAGAGCGAGTATCAGCCCGAATTATTAATGAAATCGAGGAAGTTAGCCGAGTTGTGTACGACGTCAGCTCCAAGCCGCCGGCTACTATTGAGTGGGAGTAGTTATTATAGTGTAAGTTCCAGATGCACTGAGCATGCAATAATAAATTAAAACAGGTACTTAATGCATGTTCGAGGCAGGGGTTAAGAGTATTTAGTGAAACTAACGATTGAACAAGCACTGCAGCAAGGTGTTGCAGCACACAAAGAAGGCAAGCTTGAAGAAG
>CAZFNA010000036.1:0-17008 GCA_964520465.1 uncultured Pseudomonadales bacterium
AAGTAATACTTGGTGAGGCAGTTATTGTTCAAAACTGTACGTCTATAACCAAAGATTTAGTTTGCTAAGATCCAAGCAAATAGATTTGATTCCAGTTGATCTTATATTGCTATACACTTAGCTCCCAGTTCAAATCGTTTTCGTCCCATCTGTAGGAACATAGTTCACTGGATTTATTGGTGATCTTTCTTGTTTTACAGCTTTGATTCGTAGAGTCCCAGCTTAGATAGATAAAGGCATGTGAATCGTCCGCGGTGATAAACAGCTTATCCTCAGGCCACTAATTATAAAGACTAATTGTCATTAATATTGCAAGGTTCAATGTGACAGAAAATTCTACTCCCCCCATGAAGCCCGCCAATCCAAACTTCTCATCTGGCCCCTGTTCAAAGCGGCCTGGTTATGATGTGAATCATCTCGATACTTTAAGTCTTGGACGATCGCATCGGTCTGCTATTGGAAAGTTGGCTCTTAAAAAAGCGTGTGATGATACAAAACGTCTACTGGAATTACCCGAAGACTATTTGGTTGGAATTGTACCTGCGTCTGATACAGGGGCATTTGAGATGGTAATGTGGTCGCTGCTTGGCGCACGTGGAATTGATGTTTTTGCGTGGGAATCTTTTGGCCGCGGATGGTTGAACGCTATTGTAAATGACCTGGGAATTAAGAACGTTAATACGCATCAAGCGGATTACGGATTTTTGCCTGACCTGTCGTTGGCTAATAAAGAAAATGACATTGTTTTTACCTGGAATGGGACAACTTCTGGGGTTTGTGTTCCGGATGGAAATTGGATAGAGGATGGACGAGAAGGTCTTACTATTTGCGATGCAACATCAGCTGTCTTCGCAATGGAAATGCCATGGAAAAAATTAGATGTAACTACCTTTAGCTGGCAAAAAGTCCTTGGCGGCGAGGGTGGTCATGGGATGATTATATTGAGCCCAAGGGCAGTTGAAAGATTGGAGAGTTATACTCCAAGTTGGCCATTACCGAAGATATTTAAACTTACAAAAAAAGGTAAATTAATCGAAGGAATTTTCCGCGGCGAAACGATCAACACTCCTAGCATGCTCTGTGTGTCTGACTACCTAGACGCATTAAATTGGATCGATGAGATTGGAGGATTGTCGGGCTCGATTGAGAGATCCAAAAAAAATCTTTCAGTTATTGAAGAATTTGTGGAGAAGACTCCTTGGATGAGTTTTTTGGCAAAACGAAAAGACTCTATATCTAATACCAGCGTTTGTTTATCCATCGATGCAGCACCAGACCAAGTAAAAGAAATTATAAAAATCCTAGAGACTGAGCGGGTGGCTTTTGATATCGGGGCCTACCGAGATGCTCCGCCTGGTCTTCGTATCTGGTGTGGAGCAACGATTGAAGCCAAAGACGTTGAACTCCTGACCCAATGGTTGGCATGGGCCTACAAAAATATTGTTGAAGTAAATTAAAGGGATGACTATGTTTCCAATTCGTACCTATAACGCTATCTCTCCGGCTGGCTTGGGCCGCTTTGATACGAAACGATACTCGGTTACGTCTGAAGAAGGTCAGCCATTAGGGGTGTTACTTCGTAGTTACAAATTAAAAAATGATGATATCCCTAGCTCTGTGCTAGCTGTAGGTCGTGCTGGAGCAGGCACAAACAACATCCCAATTGCGAAACTCACGGAGCGAGGGATAGTAGTGTTCAATACTCCTGGCGCTAACGCGAATGCAGTTAAAGAGTTGATTTGCGCGGGTCTTATGATGTCATCACGAGATATTTTCGGCGGTCTCAAGTTGGTTGATGGGTTGATAGACATCTCTCCAGACGACCTCGACCCTCTACTTGAGTCGGAAAAAAAGAAATATGCTGGATCAGAAGTATTTGGTAAGACTCTAGGTATCGTAGGTCTCGGTGCGATTGGTTCGTTGGTGGCAAACATGGCCCTGGATCTTGGCATGCGAGTAGTCGGTTATGATCCAGCGATCTCGGTTGAGGCTGCTTGGCGGCTGTCGAGTACTGTGGAAAAAATGGCTAATTTGGATTCATTACTTCGAGAGTCAGATTTTGTCACCTTGCACCTCCCAGCCACAGATGCAACTAAAAATATGATGAATGCTGAATCTATATCGATGATGAAGCCTGGTGCTAAGCTTCTAAATTTCGCTAGAAAAGAGATAGTGAATTCACCAGATATAGCGAATGCTTTAGAGTCCGGGATTCTCAGTTGTTATGTAACAGATTTCCCGGTCCCAGAATTAATAGGTAATCCTAGGGCCCTTCTAATGCCTCACATCGGGGCAAGTACTCTAGAGGCTGAGGATAATTGTGCGATCATGGCAGCTGATCAGCTAATCGATTACATCGAACATGGCAATATCAGAAATTCTGTAAATTTCCCTAATACCTCAATGCCAAGGGGGTCTGATCATCGGCTGACAATAATAAATTCTAATGTACCTAAGGTTTTGAGTAGCGTTCTTTCTGAAATATCAGAGACGGCGGCAAACGTGATCGATTTAGTCAACCAAAGTCGAAACGAAATTGCTTACAACATAATCGATATTGATCAGCCAGTTTCGATGGGATTACTTCATAAAATCAGAGCTTTAGAGGGAGTTTTGAAAGCTAGATCGTTATAAGTGGCTATGCAGAGTTTCATGACAATTGGGGATCAGATCCCTAAATTTAGACATTAATCGATTCGCCTTTATGTTGTGCCTCCAGAGCTGAAGTCATCTCGCGATAACAATTTGAAAATGTTTTATCGATACAATATCTAATGTGGCTGGTTGCAAAAATCCTCTGATGGTTTACGAGGGGATCTGAGAGCCCAGCAGTCTCCTGGTATATGGAGTTATTGCTAGGCTTCCTAGAGTTTCCGCATTTAAATAATAGAGTAGCGTATCTTGATTAATAGTTTCTGTCCTTGAGGCATTCCCTTTGGTTTTTCTTAAAACTCAGTGTGACCACTGTCACCAACCCAAAGGTTTATAACGTAGAATAACTCGAGGAGCAAAATCTCGTGGGCATAAATAGTAATGATCGATGGTTTTATTTTTTCATGATTTGCAATATTAAAGCTCGCAAACTATAGAACTCATCCATCCTAAACTGTTTTCTGTCGGTCCACTGACGATGTATTCAGCGCCCAAAGGCTGACTCCACCCACTCCTATCAATATGAATAAAAACTTTTTTATAATCTACTGAACCTTGGTGGGGAGGACCTCTATCAGGCACAGATGCGAACTGGACGTGTCCAATTGATTTCAGGCATGCATCAAATCTTTGAATTACATCTCCTTCGGCACGACCGACGTGATAACAATCGAACATGAGTTTGATGTTTGATCGGCCGAGTTGCTGAATTATGTCTAGAGCATGTGTCGTGTCTCGCAGGAAATAGTTCGGCATATCAAATGGATTGAGTGGTTCAATTAAAATAGTCACATCGTAGTTGTATGCTTGATCTGAAGCATATCTAAGGTTTTCCATATACATGTTTTCGGCCGCTTGCCCGTCGATCTGTCCAGCCATTACATGTACATTACTTGCACTAATTTGGTTTGCGTAGGTCAATGCCTGATCAATGCTTGCCTGGGCTTCGCTTTGCCAACCCGGCAGAGCTGCCATGCCAGCATTTTTAGGTCCTCGTATTGTATTCAGCCCCAACATTTTAAAACTAGTCTCATGCAGAGCAGCCAGAACATCTGAAACCGATTCTTGGTAGGGAAAATGGCATTCAACAGCATCGAAACCTGAGTGATGTGCTGCTCGGATTGCATCGGCAAGCGGTCGATCAGTCCATAAAAAGCCAAGATTAGCTGAGAAGAGTGGCATTATTTCCACTCCACATTAAATTGCTTCACAAGTGTCGAAACTTGGTCTTTTGTTAGCACATTGGGCTCCAAAGCCCTCGTTAAAAATGCAAGTTTTGCTGTTGCTTCAAGCTCTTCTGCCGCGTAGACGGCAGCCTCAAGTGTCTTTGCAGTAATTACTGGACCATGGTGCGCGAGCATCACCGCTGCATGTCTGCCAGCTAGACCCTTGATAGCCACTCCAATTTCGGGACTGCCTGGCAAGAAGTAGGGGAGAAGTCTTACTTGTCCAAGTTGCATAATACTGTAGGGAGTCAGGTGCGGCAGCCAATCGGATTCGTTATCTGAACCTAAAAGCGATAGTGCCGTGGAGTAACAACTGTGCAAGTGGACAACTGCACCAGCTCTATCTCCGCGCGTATCGTAGAAAGCCTGATGTAAAGGGATTTCTTTAGTCGGACTAGGGCCGGAGAGCAGAGTTCCGTCAGGCTCAACTAAGCTTAGATTGTCGGGGCTCAAATCGCCTAGTGAGGTCCCCGTCGGCGTCACAATCAAATTGCCATCAGGAAGCCGAACTGACAGATTTCCAGTATTGCCATGAGTTAGGCTACGGCTGTATAGATTGTGTCCAAGCTCACATAATTTTTCGCGAAGATCCATCAGTGAGACTCCAGTAAATCCAATGCATCTCGGAAGAATGACTGTGATCCAAAATTACCGCTTTTCAAAGCTAACGCTACAGGATCATTATTAGGACCACCAAACACCCATGGTACCCCTGGGCAGATTTCTTCACCGATCATTACTTCTTTAATATTTAGAGCCTGAGTGACGGCACCAGATGTCTCGCCGCCAGCGATTACAAATCTCCTGAACCCCAGATCAAAAGCAATCCTAGATAGCTCCGCCATCGCTTTTTCCACTAACGCACCAGCTGCTGCGACTCCGAGCTTCTCCTGTACTTTCTTGACCTGGTCTGTCGTAGTTGTCGCGTAGATCAAAGGCGCTTGGTCATAAGGCTGAGAGCGAAGCCAAGCAATACACTCTTCAAGTGCACCACTACTCAGTGACTCAGGATTAAGCTGATATGCCGGATTATTTGCTTTATAGAGAGCTACCTGTTTCTGTGTCATCAATGAACAGCTGCCGCTTAAGATCAACACTCGAGGAGCGGTTTGAGGGCATGGCATGAAACCTTTTGATGCAAAACTTAACAGCTCTGGTAATGCTAGAGCTAGTGCACTACCCCCTGTTAACAATACGTGGCTTGGGGCATGGCTGGCCAAATATTTTAAGTCATTGAACTCAACCGCGTCTCCGATGACATGGGTTTCTGTGGGGAAGGCTTCACCATTTTTCTGGCCAATACGGCTCCATAGTCCGACTGAGCCTTTCACCTGGGGGGCTAATACTCGGGTTAAGTCAGAATCTCCCATGGGCGTTAAAGGATGATCTTTCATGCTCGACTCGCTGAGTAGTCGATTGCCGACAAATAGATGTCCCATAAAAACCGAACGACCATTCTCGGGGAACGCGGGACAATAGAGTGATTGTGTTTTCTTAGTGAGCTCCATCAGCGCCTCTGCGACTGGGCCAATATTTCCCTCCGCTGTACAGTCAAATGTTGAGCAATATTTCCAGTAGAGTTTTTTAGCTCCACCCGCGAGCAACCAAGAACCAGCTTTCAAGCAGTCTGTGACTGCTTTGGAAAGCGCCTCCGTGCGGCATTTCAATGCAATAATTTCGATATCTGAAAGTCCGTCAGAGGGCAGTATTGGTAAACCAAAATGTAATTTTACAGATGCGCCACTGCGTCGAAGTAGTGCTGCTAGGTCAGTTGCACCCGTGAAGTCATCTGCAATACAGCCAAGATTCATGTGATTGACTCCGGTAGTGTGACTCCTGATTTTTCTGCAAGAATCTTCACTACAGCACTATCGTCTTCTCCACCAAGACCAGAGTCAAATGCCATCTTATATAGCTCAAGTGCCTTATCTGAAAGAGGGGTAATCACTTGATTACTCGATGCTTCCTCAGTAACAATTCCCAAATCTTTCACAAAAATGTTAACATTGGACAGGGGAGTGTAATCCCCATTTGCAATATGTGGGGCACGGTTCTCAAACATCCAAGAGGATCCAGCACACTTACTGATCACTTCAATTACTTCGTGCAAGTTCATCTGCAATGCTGCAGCTAAATTCATAGCCTCAGCAGCTGCAGCTATGTGAACTCCTGCCAGAAGTTGATTAATTAATTTCATTTGTGAGCCGCTTCCGGGCTTTTCTCCTAAATAAAACACGTTCTCTGAGATTGCTTCTAAGACTACTTTTGCAGTTTTCATAGCGTCTGGATGCCCAGACGCCATGATAGACATACGTCCTTTTCGCGCTTTTGCGGCTCCACCACTCACGGGTGCGTCGATGTATTGGTAACCCAAAGCATCTATACGATGGGCAATATCGATTGCCTTGGAGGGGGCGAGGGTTACGCAGTTAATTATGAGAGCATCGGGATTTAAGTGCGCATTTAATTCGCTATCAAATATTACTGACTCAGCTTGCTCTGCGTTAACAACAAAAATCAAAACGCAGTCTACCAACTGAAGTTGATCAAATGAGGTAATCGACTGACCACCTTCGGATTGAAAGTTCTTGAGGACATCAGGATTTAGATCGTAGCCCGATGTTTGAATACCATTTCTGAGGCATGAGATCGCAGCTCCAAAGCCCATGGATCCGAGGCCGATGACCAGCGTGTGCATACGGTACTCCTTGTTGTATTTTAATCTTATTGGGTTGGTATAGTTGTTTTCGACTTGAATCTAACTTGTATTATAAAGAAAAGGAGCATTGTATGGCCAGAATAGTCGTAACAGGAGCTGGTGGTTTTTTAGGTAAGCAGGTAATCGACACAATGTGTAGACAAAATACTCTTACCATTAATGGCTGCTCTCAGCGGATAGAGTCTATTCTGGCCGTTGATCGTTTCATTCCTGATGCTTTTAAATCATATCAAATATTGAACTCGATAGAGGGCGAGCTTTCAGAGATAATCCGGATGTACCCAACGGAATTTCATGCCGCTGATGTTGTAGTTCATCTAGCCAGCGCTGTAAGCGGTGAATGTGAGCAATATCTTGATCTTGGTTTGGACACAAATTTAACTACTGGAATTGAACTCGGAAGGGTTATTGCAGCTTCACCAAAAAAGCCAATTTTGATATTTTCAAGCTCCCTTGCGATTTATGGTGGGACCGACGGTTTCCCTATGCCTCAGTTAATT
Source organism: uncultured Pseudomonadales bacterium (assembly GCA_964520465.1). Lineage (GTDB taxonomy): Bacteria > Pseudomonadota > Gammaproteobacteria > Pseudomonadales > Litorivicinaceae > HIMB30. The sequence continues at coordinate 7,098 of CAZFNA010000036.1, forward strand.
ACAGACGATGTCTGGCCAAATCCTCAAAACAGTTACGGAGCCCAAAAGCTAATGCTTGAGTTGCTCTACGCAGATTTAGCTCGTAGGCAACTGATTTCATCTCGAACAGTTCGCCTTATGACTGTAGTGGTGCGACCAGGAATTCCAAATAATGCTGCGAGCAGTTTTTTGTCGGGTATGATCCGAGAACCACTCTCAGGTGAAGAGTCTAATATTCCTGTTTCTCCAGAAATACACGTCGCGCTCAATTCACCTACTCAAGCTATTGATGGATTGATACAGTGCATGGGCATTAGCAATGTCGATTGGGGCAGCCCGCTGGGACTTAATCTCCCCGGAATAAGGGTTACCGTCCAACAGATGATTGATGCACTAGGAGCTGTTGGCGGATCTAAAGCGACTGCTCTTTTAAGTCGTGATATTGATCCAAAGATTGAGCAAATCATATCGGGTTGGCCTTCCCGATTTGAGTCAAAACGTGCTGCCCGCCTAGGGCTCTCCTCAACCATTACATTTGCTGATGTTGTTAGGCGGTTTAATGATCAGATCTAACTTGGCACGCATCCGAAAAATCAAGGCGAGGCGCTCTTGGACGTAACTCCAAATGATCACCTTGACCCAGGAGTACAACACTATTGAATTTCCAATGAGTGCCAGAGAAAAAATTGAATTCGACGGCTTCTTGATTGAATCCGCCCAGCGGCCCACAGTCATAACCAAGGCTGCGTGCAGCTGCGATAAAAAATCCTGTCTGAATATTTGCGTTGGCAAGTGCGTACTCTTTAAGACGTTCTTCTGGCCAACTGGCATGCGCTGTTGGCTGCTTCATGTGCGGGGCTAAGTACTTGAACTGCTCAAAGAAATTCATGTCATAACCAAGAATGGCGGCAGTTGGTGCAGTTCTAGTTTTGTCTTTGTTAAAGTCCAATGCGCAATCAGCTAATATCTGGATAGCACGTTTTGAGTTTGCAAAAACAATCCGCAACGGGCAGGAATTATTCGCGGTTGGAGAGTATTTCATTAGCTCATAAATTGCCTTCAGCTCTTTTTCAGTCAGCGCGTTCCCAGAAAACCTTTTGTGCGAGCGCGCTTCGGTAAAGATTGATTCTTTCGAAAATTCCATCATTATTCCTAATTGCTATTTTTTGTAATCCAATCTATGGATTAGATCTGTCGGAAAGAGATGCGGTGCATTGTCTCTTGATTCAATAGTTAGGATTTATTATGAAGTACGCGATCGCAAGGATTCTCCATTGGTTAATTATCGCTTCCATGGTGTTGGCTGGAATATATCTTCTTCTCTTGTTAATAACTTTTGTTGCTGACTTATGATGAAATTGAATCCTGCAATTCGTGTCGCTCGAGCTGATTTGGGTTGTGGTCCTTCTATTCTGTTATCAACCGAGGGTACTCAATGGATAGATGTTACAAAAAAGTGTCCAACAATCGGTTGGTGGCTATCTGGTCGCGTCGATTTGCTTGAGCTTGTGGCGTACGACGGGCCCAAGATCCAGGAATATGAATTATCCCAATGGTTGTCGCCGTCAGATTTGCAGCCAATAAAGGCTTTTGGCGTTACCTATGTTGCTAGTCTGATTGAACGATTAGTGGAAGAGTTAGCAAAGGGTCACGATCATGCCGCTGGCTCGATTAGGTCCAAGCTAAACCAAAATTTTTTCCAGTCGGTGAGAGGCTTAGTTCCTGGCAGTTTGGCTGCGCTAGAACTTCGTGCTGAGCTTTTGGAAAAGAATCAATGGTCGCAATACCTTGAGGTTGGACTGGGCAGCGATCCCGAACTGTTTACCAAATGCTCACCAATGAGTTCACTTGGTCACAATTCAGTAGCTGGAGTGTTAGTCGAATCGAAATGGAATAATCCAGAACCTGAAGCGGTTCTGGTTTGTGATCATGCTGGTAATCCTGTGGGAGTAACGATCGGTAATGATCTCAATTTGCGCGATATTGAGGGGCGTTCATCACTCTTATTGGGACGAGCAAAGGATAATAGAGGCAGTTGCGTAATGGGCCCTTGGATTCGTATTTTCGATACTGAATTTACTTTTGATCATCTCAGAGATGAAGTAATCACCTTGGATGTTAAGGGTAATGACGGGTTTTCTGTTTCAGAATCTGCTTCGCTTAGTGGACTGACCCGCGGCTTCAGGGCACTCGTGCAAGCATTGTTTGATCAACATGATTACCCTGACGGTATTTTTGCATTTACCGGATCGCCCATCGCTCCGGTTTGGGATAGAGACATACCAGGGAGTGGCTTTACCCATCAGATTGATGACCAAGTTAAAATCGAATTATCGAGTGTTGGTATTTTGTCCCATGCAGTCAAAACTTGTGATCAGCTTGATCCTTGGTCGTTTGGAATCACTGACTTGATGCAGAATCTTGCTGCTAGAGGTCTTTTGCGTTGATCGAGCTATTGATCTCTGATTTTTTTTTACAAATGTGCTTAATTTTTTTGTTGGCCGGATTGGTCAAAGGAACAATTGGGTTTGGCTTGCCTACGGTTGGCATTGGCCTTGGAGCACTAATCTCAGACATTCCGACTGCGATGATGCTTATTCTCGTGCCAACATGTCTCACTAATATTGTACAAATTTGGGCGAACGGATCATTGAAGTTTGTACTTGGTCGCTCCTGGGCATTCCTAATCGGCGCGGTACTGTTAGTACCTATTGGACTATGGATAGTCGTCGCATTGCCTCAATTTCCATTCGAACGTCTTCTGGGAGCATCAATTTTTATATACGGTGCCATTTCTCTTAGGGGCTTTAACCCGGCTATTGCTGACGACTACAACCATTCTATTGGCTTTAGTTTTGGGCTGGCGAATTCAGTATTGACTGGGCTAACGGGTTCTTTTTCTGTGCCAGGCATAATGTATTTGCGAGCACTTCATTTTTCGGATGATGATCTTTTATGCGCCATGGGAGTATTGTTTTTAGTATCTACATTCGCTATGGGTGGTTCATTATGGTGGCTTGGTCGAGCAACCCAAGAACTATCAATGTCATCACTTGCGATGTGCGGGCCCGTGGGAATCGGAGTTTGGGCTGGAACTCGTGTTCGAGGACTACTAACCGAGACATTTTTTAAAAAATTATTTTTATATGCTTTTATGACCTTGGGTTTATATCTCATCATTTTGGGTAGGTAAAAAAGGAAATCGGTATTCATGCAATCAAATTTTCCAATTCAAGATCCCGCAATTCGGACTATTGCGATGCCGGCTGATACGAATCCTGCAGGTGATATTTTTGGTGGCTGGTTAATGGGACAGATGGATCTGGCAGCTGGAAATACGGCGGCTCGTTTAGCGAGAGGGCGAGTTGCTACGGTCGCTGTTGATGGCATTCAATTTTTAAAGCCTGTTTGTGTTGGAGATGAAGTCACTATTTTTACTGAGCTCCAATCAGTTGGCAGAACTTCGATGAAGATCAGAATTGAAGCTTGGCGAAGGGCGCGTCATAGTGATGAAACTGAAAGGGTGACTGAAGCGATTTTTACCTTCGTCGCACTAGATGAGATTGGACATCCTCGAGTTGTTAGTGAGCTCTAATCATTGATCTTTTCAATGTAACTCCATAATTCTTCAAGTTTTAAAATTTTTTAACAAGAAGATTTTAAAAATAATGCTATCTATGAGTCGTTACGTTTGAAATTTTTTTACGTTGGGAAGCTATTTTCATTTAGCTTAGGCAAGGACGTCATTAATATCTTCTGATTTTGTAGATTAATTTTAGGGTCCTAGTGAGTCGGTTCAAAAAAAATTATGGCTGGCATTTTACTTGGCATTTTTCATAAGAACTCACATGAGTGTTAATCTTTAGAAACCTATATTGAAGTCGATTGATTTAGTATGAGATATTTTAAATTATTTTCGCTAGTCATCATCCTTGCATCTGTATCTATGGTTTCAAGTGCTTCGTGTCGGACTTATTATTACGATCATGATGCTAGTGCTCAGACGCCACGAAGGTATCGAATAGCTTGTGAGACTTCGTTCGCCGTTCGCAAAATACCGAGGTACAAAATACCTAGCACAAATACACCTCGGCTCAATAGCCGTATTGATCACCCCCGACACGTAACGCTTCCGAAACCAAAAGTAAAACGTCAGTGCACGATTCCAAGCGTGTATCAATTTACTATGATGCAGACACTCTCCAGTTGCATGACAACAAGGTAGACTTGTTGGCGAAAGTAAGCTGTAACCCAAGGGAGTATTCGTGATTACAGAGCCCGAGGCCTTGTTATTAAAAGAAAAACAACGAATGTTGCGCGGTGGCTTTAAAAATAGTCTTGGTCTCCGCGTGCACCGATCGATCAGTTGGCTATCTCGAGCAGCTGTTGAACAGGATGATCCGGATGCTGCTTTCGTATTTCTTTGGATTGCATTTAATTCAGCATATTCTCAGGACACGGGTATTGCTTATCATGTATCCGAGAAAGGTCGGTTTAAGAGTTTTTTAAGCACATTGTTAGCTTTTGATAAAACAGAACGCATTTATCAAATTGTGTGGACTCGATTTTCTCATGAAATTCATTTGATTCTTGAAAATCAATATGTTTTTGGTCCATTTTGGAATCATCAAAATGGAATTGATGGATATGAGAATTGGCGTGAGTCTTTAACGCAGTCAGTGAATAAGGCAAAAACGGCCCTCGCTGAGAAAAATACAGAACTTGTATTGAACGAGTTATTCGATCGATTATATGTTTTAAGAAACCAAATAATTCATGGTGGATCTACATGGGCGGGAGCAATTAACAGAAGGCAAGTGCAAGACGGAGCCGAGTTACTGGGATCCTTAATTCCAGTATTCATCGATTTAATGATGGATCATTCAAATCATATTTGGAAAGAGCCTATTTACCCAGTAGTAGAGAATTTGATGTAGTTGATGGAACTGGCGTAATCGCAAGAAATCGCTATCGTTGGCGATGCTTCGCCAAATGAGCAGACAGCCATGAGTATTATTTATTATTCTCGACCTCACAAAATCGACTTTGTTAGGCCAGTTATACTGACGATAACTAATGCAATGCCGAGCACTCTAAAGAAAGTTGGAGTTTCTTGTTCTATGAGGTACGCATGCATTTTATTACCTAAGTGATGTCCGATAAAAGCACAGGGTAATAACCAGAGATGATGAATCAGTTGTAAATCAATTCCAGCAATCATAAAAGAAACCAGTTTAATTAGTGTCAATATCCACCACAGTACGAATAGAGTATTACGAAGTTCATGCTTATTAACTCGCGCTGCAACCACTGGTACAATTAAAGGTGCGCCAGTTAGAGATGTGCCGGAGACATAAGCTCCTATCCCTAGAAATGCGTATTCTTGGAGTTTTGTTTTAATTTCGATCGGCCGATTGATGATGTATCCAATTGCGTAGGCAAGAACAATAATAAAAATTATTGTGCTCATAACGACGGGGGGCAGTGTCAATAGGCCAATCACCCCAGCTATTTTTGGCAGGATCATTATACCTATGCTGCGCTTTAGATAGTTCCAATTAATAGTCGAAAGACTTTCTGCTGCTTTATCTCGGATACTCTGAACCATGATCAAGCTTGAGAAAAAGATCAGATGAACCGCAATAAGGGGCAGGAAAATAAGTGGGTCATTGATGACTAGCAAAAGAAACGGTAGTGCTAAAACAGCACCGCCGAAGCCTAGACCACTGCGGACAAATCCGCTCCAAACGAATATTAGTCCAATCAAAGCATATTGATACCAGACGAGTGATTCCAAAGGGTTATTTCTGGCTCAATACATATCGAAGAAGCTCTGCTACTTGCTCTGTTGTTTTACACCAAGCGTAAGAGGCTTGATCGACCTCTTTAAGTGGATGAACGATGTCATCGGCGTGCAGTGTGACAAAGGGAATTCCTTTTGCCGCACAATATCCAGCATCGAAAGCAGCATTCCATTGTTTATATTTATCACCAAACCGAACCACAACTAGATCTGCACGATCTATATCATGTCGTGTCCGTATTGCATTGACTCCGCTGGATTGTTGATCACGCCAAAATCCTGCTTCAACCTCACCTAAAAAATCTCCTGCCGCATCGGATGCTGGATGGTCAGTGACTGGCGCTAAAAAAATTAGATCAAGATCCGATGTTGCCCCTCTGATTTCATCGCGCCAGTTGCTATGTATCTCTCCAGATAAATAAATGGTGTAACTCATTGTTAATCCTTCTTACATGCTACTGAGGCTGGGCCTGTAGCACCATTTCGAGCATTGCGTGAATACTCATAAGGAGTTCCACGACGATCGGTGCTGATAACACATTGCCAACTGTCTATTTTGATTACTGTATTCGAATTCGATTCTAGAGACGCAGAATTTTCCGCCTTCGAAGTATTGGCGTCCATTATCCCATAAACTAATAATCCTGTGCCGAAAATAATGACGCTGATTAACGAACCGGCTATCCAGCGAAACTCAGACCCCATGATATATCCCGTCGTTATAATGAGTTAACTATCGGACGTTCAACATGCTTCTTCAAGGTTTCCTCATGAACCTGACTCAGCCAGTTCAATCAGAAACAATTTCAACATTAATGTTATTAGGAATGCTTTTCCATTGGGTACAGTATCATTTTGACTTAGCACGAGGGAACTTAATGACATGATTTAGCGAACTAAGATTTTTGGATTAGACCTTTGTGGTTCTTCAATAATCGATAATAAGATACCGGACATTTTTATAAGCGGCAGGAAAAAATTCTTACTGTACTGTTCGCGACTATTCTCACTCAAAGCTTTAGAGAAAATTACTCTAAAGGTTGTTCCTTGTTCCGTACCATCGTCCAAGTCACTTGAATCTGGCACCTGAGGAGTCGGATTTAAGCTCTTCTAATTCCGCCATTATAAAAAGTTACACTTTCAGATACATCTACCATCGCGCTGCGTTGTGCATGAAAAGCTGGATTGACTTTTTCAATTGACCCTTGGGGTGAGGTAGCATTTTTCATCCAATCCTACTGCGCTTTCGGTGTTTCCTAAAGAGATAGACTAGAATCTTGTTTAACACATTTCATTGCAACTTCCGTCCGAATAGAGCTTATATAAGGAATTCGGCTGAGCTCATTGGCCAAGAAAAATTCAAGTTCTGCGTTATCTTGAATTAAAAGACGGAGGGCATAGTCATAATCTCCGGTCATTCGAAAACAATCTTGTATCCTATCGTTTAGCTTAACTGAAGCTTCGATATGCGAAAGTGTTTCCCGCGCTTGATTTATCAGTTTGATGTGTACAAACACATGGTAATTGTACCCAAGTTCCGACGCGTTAAGCTTAGCGTACAGTCCTCGAATCAGACCCACCTGCTTTAGTTTACGCACGCGATTTAGGCAAGCTGATGGAGATAGCTCGACTTGCTTTGCGAGCTCAGCGTTGGTTATATCAGCGTCTGACTGCAGCCTATTTAGTATTAATCGATCTTTTGATAACAACTTCATATTATGCATTATATTCTAAATTTTATATAAATAGATGAATATAATTTGCTAAAATAGCTTTTAAAAAAATAATATTTTTCTACTTGGTTTTGATGCCGCATTAGCCACGGACGTAACTAAATCGGTCGTTGCTTAAACGCCAAGACAGCCTACCCCAGCAATCCAATGGATGCTGTTCTAAGACGAGATAAACTCGAGGAGTGTATAGTCTGAGGAATGTAAGATCTGTTATTGCCTTTTTTTGTTTCATAATACTCCTCAAATGTTTTTAGAAAAGGATCTTGGTGGTGATGTAGAGCATTGAAAAACCACGCAGTATACAGGCAAGTGGAACTTTCGTTGACCGCTCGTCATATAAATTAGATGATTTCGTTTTCGATTTATCCTATCGTGAGAAAAATGACCAATTTACAAGACGATTACATCTCCAAGCGCTCTGATATCCGAACCTATCTTGAGGCAGCGATTCGTGAATCGAGGGGCGCGTCAGAAAGTGGAGCAAAAGAATACGATAAGGTTAAATCTCAGCTGATTAAATCTGGGGCTCGATTAGTAGCCCATTATTATGTCGATCCACTGATTCAAAAACTAGCCGAAGAAACTGGGGGAATTGTATCAGATTCGCTGGAAATGGCCCGATTTGGAGCGATTGATAAATCTAAGACTTTGATCGTCGCAGGGGTGAGTTTTATGGGCGAAACAGCAAAGATACTAAGCCCTAAAAAAAGAGTATTCATGCCAACGCTTGAGGCAACTTGTAGCTTAGATTTAGGCTGTCCTGCTGAGGCATTTTCTGAGTATTGTGATGCTCACCCTGATAGGGTGGTAGTGGTATACGCGAACACTTCGGCTGCCGTCAAAGCACGGGCAGACTGGGTTGTAACATCCTCCATCGCTACTGATGTTGTGGAGGAATTAACCCGCAGAGGCGAGAAAATTTTATGGGCCCCTGATCGATATTTAGGGCGTTATATTGAAGACCGCACAGGAGCAGATATGCTCCTGTGGGATAGCGCCTGTGTGGTACATGAGGAATTTCGGCTTCATGATTTAGATGCGCTTACCGCAATTTACCCTGAGGCGGGACTGTTAGTCCATCCGGAGTCTCCCAAAGAAATGGTTGATCGGGCGGATGTGGTGGGCTCTACATCTCAACTAATTGAGGCAGCCTTTCGTTTACCTAACCCTAGTTTTATCGTAGCCACAGACAGGGGTATTTTTTATAAAATGCAGCAACAGGTTCCAGAGAAACTTCTACTTGAAGCTCCGACGAGGGGTGCCGGTGGTACTTGCCAAAGCTGTGCCCGCTGTCCCTGGATGGGCATGAATCGACTGTCAGGAATCCTAAACCTGATAAATAAATGGCCAGCTCGCTGTGAGGTTTTAGTTGATGAAAACCTAGCAGAGCTGGCAATGAAGCCTTTGAAGCGTATGTTGGAATTTAAAGCGTCTCAGTTGTAATAATCGCTTCATTTAATAAGTCTAAAGGCCTCGAATCTAGATTTTCTGGCCAAGAATTTCTGGCTTGCTCTAACTGAGTTTTAGCAGCCTCCATCTTGCCGTGAAGAAATGCATCCCACCCGCGAGCTTCGAAGAGTAGATGCTCTTGCTTGAATGAGGTAGCAAATCTTGCCAGTGCTCGCCAGAGATCAAGTCGTTCGGGTCGCCTGATCATATGTTTACGGAGCTCACGAGGCAATTCATTTTGGCCTTGTGCTATGCGTAGATCAACCATGGCAATCACTGGCTGAAGCCATGATGGGAAGAATAGATGGATAGTTTCGATCGCTTTTTTAGCTCTGGCATAGTGCCCAGACTGGCTGCTAAGTGCTATTTCTAAATCGAGTCCGCTAAAAGTTTGTGTCCATCTCTTTGGTAGCTGATCAAATGCATTGATTGCTAGTTGGTAATCCTCTGCACGATGTAGTTTCAAAATTCCGTGGATTGCACTACAGGATTTAGTTTCAGCATTTCGGAGTGGGCCATCGTAACCCTCGGTCTGTAGGCACCGGAATACATGAAAATCATTTTTCGAAAGAATAGGCGCACGATTCTGGGTGAGTGGCATTTTTGATAGGCGGGAGTCTAGATCAGACTGCCGCTCAATTCCTGTGGGATGGGTGCTGAGGAAGACTATATCCTGCAATGATTGCGTTTGTTTCTCAGCCAAAATTTGTAGAATATCGCTCATCTCGTGAGCTGGATATCCCGAATTATGCAGCGCTTTCATTCCGATTCGGTCTGCTTCACGCTCATAACTGCGTGAATAAGCCAGTGCAGATGTAGCATTGGCGGCCTGTCCACCAATTAAAAACGACTGTGCTAGCTGACGATCTCTGCTAGCAAGAGCTGTAACAACACCGATAAGCGTTGCAAGCTTAACCGCTGACATGCCTTGCGAATTGCGTAGGCTC
>CAZFNA010000037.1:0-4818 GCA_964520465.1 uncultured Pseudomonadales bacterium
ATCAGTAGTATAAACCACAAGCAGTGCCCGGTGCGCCGGGCATTTGTGAGGAATCGTGATGATCCGTTTTATCCAAATGCTTTCGCGATTAACTTATTGGACTGCTCAACTGGCCATAATTAGTACCTTATTTGTTGTTACTGGCGAAGTTATTTCGCGATATGTGTTTAATAGCCCGACTCAGACCTCGCTAGAAATCACTGAATACTTGATTGTAACTGTCGGTTTCTTGCCACTGGCTATGATTCATAAGGTGGGGGGTCACGTGTCAGTAGATTTAGTACTGGAGGTCATGACGCCCAGGTGGAAGAAGTTATGCCATACGATTTCTACAATCATTACCTCGACCTTCAGTTTTCTGGTATTTTCGTTTGGTTTGCTCATAACATTGCACGCTTTCAACGCAGGTACTAATTCTTCGTCTCTGATGGCTTTTCCTATGTGGATTGCCTATTTACCTATCCCGTTAGGCTTTTTCGCATTGGGCTGCCAGAGCCTTTTGGATTTGTTTGACTCTAATAAGCAAGGGGCGAATATTTAATGGAGTCTGCAGCAATATCTGGCCTAGCGATTTCCGTACTCTTTATAATGATGGCTATCGGGGTCCCTGTGTTTGTGGCACTGGGGGTTTCAAGTGCTATTGGAATAATTTGCTTGCAGGGTTTCGATGCTCTAAGCGCCATTCCTGGTGTTATGTACGACCGCATGGCTAGCTTTACACTGGTTGCTGTCCCATTATTTATTTTGATGGGGGAAATCATCTTTGTCTCAGGGCTTGGGGGTGATATCTACCGCGCAATCCGAATTAGTTTGCATCGAGTGCGAGGCTCACTTGCGGTTGCCAGCGTGGTTGCTTGTGCCGTATTCGGTGCAATGTGTGGCGTCTCTCTTGCTGGCGCTGCGACTATTGGTAAATTCGCAATCCCTGAAATGTTAAAGGCGGGTTATGCGAAAACAATAGCTACAGGAGTAGTCGCATCAGCGGGTAGTTTGGCTCTTTTGATCCCACCTAGTGTGGGCTTGATTCTTTACGGTTTGGTGGCAGGTGAGTCGGTTGGATATCTTTTTATAGCCGGTGTCATCCCAGGTATTATTATTTCGCTGATGATGATGGCCTATATTCTGATCTTGGGCTGGGTTAAACCAGAACTGATGCCTGCTGTGGACATATCAGAGCTAGAAAATAGTGACAGAGAGAATCCATGGATCGTTACGATTCCGGCCTTACTTCTAGTGTTTGCAGTTCTTGGGTCTATCTATTTTGGAATTGCAACTCCCAGTGAATCAGCTGCTATAGGTTGCTTGGGCGCACTGGCTATTGCTGCTTATAAGCGGAAATTGACAGTTAAAAATATAAGGCAGATTATCACTGACGCGACTCGGACTACGGGTATGATTTTAGCGATCTTGTCGAGTGCGTTGGTCTTTGGTTATCTTCTAACCCGGTTAGGGGTACCCCAAGATTTAGTAGCGTGGATTGTGGATCAGGGTTTTGGTCAATACACAGTCTTAGTCGCAATTTTCTTTTTGTTGATTGTAATGGGTATGTTTTTGGATGTGGTGTCTGTTATTTTAATTGCGACACCATTATTGTTGCCAATCATCAAAAATTTCAACTATGACCCAATTTGGTTTGGGATTGTGATGGCAATTGTTACTGAGATGGCTGTTATTACCCCGCCCGTGGGGCTTAATTTATTTGTAATTCAGGGCATTACCCCGGGCAATACTTCGCTCATGACTGTGGCTCGTGGTTCATTTCCATTTTTCTTGATCTTGGTATTAGCTGTCGTTCTTTTCACGATATTTCCAAATCTAGTATTGTGGTTACCTTTTGGTTAGGGAGTCATAGTGAATTCACTTCATTCTGGACCTCTAGGACCCCTAAAAGGGGTTAAAGTTCTTGAGTTAGGGTCACTGATTGCAGGCCCTTACGCCGGTGCTTTGTGCGCTCAATTCGGGGCTGATGTAATAAAAGTTGAGCCGCCAGGGATCGGCGACCCTCTTCGCAAGTGGCGAAAAATGGATGGTGATACCTCTCTGTGGTGGTATTCCCAAAGTCGTAATAAAAAATCTCTAACACTGAATCTTAAAGATCCAGATGCTCAGGATGTATTAAGACAGCTAGTTCAAAAAGCAGATGTTCTAATTGAAAATTTTAGGCCTGGTACATTAGAAAAATGGAACCTTGGGTGGGATGAACTATCTCGAATTAATCCGAAACTTGTGATGCTGAGAGTTTCAGGATACGGCCAAACTGGACCAAAATCTTCGAAACCTGGGTTCGCCGCTATTGCTGAAGCGATTGGTGGTCTTCGGTATCTTATTGGTTATCCGGATAGGGCCCCAGTTCGGGCTGGTGTGAGTATTGGAGATACGCTGGCATCGCTTTATGGCGTTGTAGGAACGCTGATGGCCTTGAGGCATGCTGAGGAAACAGGTGAAGGGCAAGTTGTAGACGTATCACTGATTGAGTCTGTGCTTGCGGTAACTGAAAGCTTGGTTCCAGAATATGGTGCTGACGGAACGATTCGGGAGCGCACAGGATCGAAGTTGCCTGGGATCGCACCATCAAATACTTATCTAACCAAAGATCAGTGCTATTTAGTCTTGGCAGCTAACGGGGATAGTATTTTTCAGCGATTAATGCATGCAATTGGTCGTAACGACATAGCTGAAGATCCTCGGTTTGCTCAAAATGATGGACGTGCACTGGCAGCAGATGAGTTAGATGAAATCCTCGGAACTTGGTCGAGCACAGTTAATTTAGTCGATGCGCTTGAAATTCTTGAAGATGCATCTGTGCCAGCTTCGGGAATTAATTCAGTGGCTGATGTTTTTGAGGAGGAGCAATTTAAGGCACGAGGATCTATTGAGCATCATGCACTAGATTCAGGTCTTGAATTGCATATGCCAGCAGCCGTTCCGCGGCTATCTAAGACTCCTGGCGGGACGCGTTGGCTCGGACCACGTTTAGGCGAGCATAGCCATGAGGTGTTGTCTGAATTAGGACTGGACGAAAAGACAATTAAAAAAATTTCAGGTGCGGAGTGATGTTTGACATTCCGAGACAAACTATTCATATCCAGGAAGTAGGAATGCGTGATGGTCTCCAAAGCGCGGGACAGTTTGTAGAAACTACTGAAAAAATTCGACTGATAAATGAAATGTCGAAACTGGGATTTAATAAGATTGAAGTGACGTCGTTTGTTTCACCGAAGGCTGTGCCGCTACTTGCAGACGCGGAAGAGGTGTTGAATTCGATCGATCGCAAGGCTGACATTGGCTATACGGCACTAATTCCAAATATCCGTGGGCTTGAGCGTGCTTTAGCTGTCGAGTTAGATGAGGTTAACGTTGTGATGTCGGTGAGCGAGGCACATAACATGGCGAATGTCCGAATGAGCTGTAAAGACTCGTTAAGTCAGCTTCAGAGAATTTGTGAAAATCGTGGGGCCTTGAGGGTTAACGGCACTCTGGCGACTGCGTTTGGTTGTCCGTTCACTGGCAATGTATCAGAGGATGATGTGCTTCAGTGGGGGCAGCAATATCTAGACGTGGGTGTGGATTCATTAACGCTTGCCGACACCGTGGGTACAGCTACCCCGCACCAAGTATTTGATCTCTGTAGCCGAGCAGTGACCGCATTCCCTGGTATCGAAATAACCTTGCACCTACACAATACTCGGGGTCTTGGAGTGGCTAATGCCCTAGCTGGTATAGCAGCTGGTATCCGAAACTTCGACGCATCTGTTGGCGGAATAGGCGGGTGTCCTTATGCCCCTGGAGCGACCGGAAATGTTTGTACAGAAGATCTAGTTCACGCTTTAGTGTTTGATGGCTACTCGTGTAATGTTGATCTAAAAGGACTAATTACGGTTAGTCATGAATTGGAAGGGCTATTACCGGGTAAGCTTTCTGGATTAGTTCGCGATGCTGGATTAAAAAACCTGCAACATCCGATGTCAGTTGAATTAGTTGATCGTTTAAGTGTGGTCAAAAACTGATTGTCAAATACTTCGAAGAACGAAGAGTGTTTTAATTGATGTTTAAATGCAGTTTTTACTGGGGTCGGCCGCCATTATGAAAGTTGCAGAGTAGATTTTTTTTGAGTTTGACCGATATAACAATTTACTGGTGATTTGGAGTGTATCGTGTCCGGAATTAGACATTACATGCAATCGATTGTGGCGGTCTTTTGTATCAGTGGCACGTTAGCGTTCTGTGCTTTTGCTGTCATCGAGTATGAGTCCGACCAATGCCATTACCGAGAAATTAGAGGATTCAACGATTTGCTAGGTAAAAGTGGCTGGTGCCGAATCCTTTAGCATTCTTAGTCATCAAATGATTCTGCATGTCCCACTGACCACTCTGGTCCCTGTGCCTGAATCGTGGCGGTGATAGTAGAAAATCCCATTCCGAAATATACCTCCCTCTACTTCGCTCCCAAAACGAAAGGATGTTTTCGAATCGAAACGTGTAAGCCGTAACTTGCTGCTGGCCCTGACAGGAAAACCGCGTGCAATTTTTAATGATCCCTTTCCATCAGCTGGTATTTCAAATTTGAAGGCCCGATCAGATATTATATCAACGCATCGAAAAGTGAATGGTGGCGCTGCCTGAGCCGTGTTAAAAATGGTAGGCAATAATATTAGGGCAATGATTTGAGAGAGCTTCAGTGTTGAGCTCTTATTTATTCTTTTTAGTCTAAACACGACAATCGTCGACCTCTTGTTATGAGCCCCAGTGCTGGCTAGCATTAAGGCTAACAAATTTTCCTAAAGTAAATTGGAGTGTACCTGATAAGTTCTACGGTAT
>CAZFNA010000037.1:4828-9318 GCA_964520465.1 uncultured Pseudomonadales bacterium
CGATGGTAAAAACAATCAAGATTTTTAAATAAATTGTGGTTGATTTTTACGTTTGAAATGATTTGCTTGCGATTTTAAGTTGGTCATGCGAATCGTGTAAAAATTTTTCAGGGGGACCATTAATATAGTGGAATTTTGCGGGAATTGGTTTGGGTTGTGTCAGTCAGGGGAGGGACACACGCATCTGTTCGAAAGTGCTTAAATAAATAGCTTGAGTTGATAATTGATCCAACCATTCTTGCACTCGGAAGAAGTATAGATTAACCGGGCTCAGCATAAGCGTAGCGGAGATTAAACCTAGTACACCATCCGATAAATAATAATAGTGTGCAGTGAGTTGGGGAAGGCGAGGATTGGGCTTGTTTGATTTCTCAATCAGGGTATGGTTATTTATACAATAATAGACATGATAGGACTTGGAGATGTGCCAAATTTTTGCCGGCCAAAATCCAGAAAATTATTCTTGCATTACACGTAGCATTCGTCTGGAAGGCCAAGTGACAAGCATCCGTTTGGAGGGTTTGTATTGGTCTGTTTTAGACGATGTTGCTCAATCTCAAGGGTTTACTACCCCAGAATTTATTTCTAAGCTTCACCGGGAAGTTCTAGAGTTATCGGGTGCTCCTCAGAACTTCACTTCATTATTGCGGTCGGCATGTCTGATTCATATGGACAATCGACTTGCTACTCGGCTCCAAGAGAAAATTGAACTGAACGCGAGCTAGCTTGTAGGACTCTAATCTTCTGGAGTGACGAAAACGATTAACTGTGATCGCGATTCCATAAAGATGGTCTCCACTTTAGATTCGTAAATTATTCCAGCCAAATTTTTTATCGATGACCTCAAGGTAGTATCGGAATACTACCTCTTGTTAGATCAAACCATCCATTATGAAATCGCTTTAAAAAATTCAGATCGGCATTTTGATTGGTCTTCAACTGATTGTACTGCCGTCCTAGTCTTTAGATTAGGGCTGCCGCCGGTTATAAAAATAAGGATAAATAGTTATGAAAACAATTTCGTCATCGAAAGGAATGTCTCGGCGGGAGCTCTTGAAGCGATGCATGGTGGTTGGCGCTGGAATGGCTGTGGGTACGAGTTTTGTGGCAGGAAGCACTGCAGCATGGGCTATGGAGACGACGCATGTGGCTCCAAAAGAGATGGCTACGTTGATTCAAATGTCTCGTGATATTTATCCACACGATCATATTGGGGATCAGTACTACGCGGCTGCTGTTAAAGGATTTGATTCGTCAGATTCTAAAGATCGAGTGGCGGCTGGTGTTGCCGCGTTAGATTCCGCTGCCCAGGCTAGTGGTTATGCTGATTATCTGTCAGTGCCCTGGGAAGCCAAGCGTGCAGAAATTCTTCGCGCCATGGAGCAAACCTCATTTTTCCAGACTATGAGAGGAAATCTAGTTACTGGCCTCTACAACAATAAAGATGTTTGGCCTTTGTTTGGCTACGAAGGGGAGTCCTACAGTAAGGGCGGGTATATCAATCGGGGTTTTGACGATATCACTTGGATTTGAACGCCGAAAGAACTGGAGATAATAATAATGAGCGCAAAATTTGAATTAAATGATGACAGCGTAGTCGTGGTCATTGGGTCAGGTGCTGGCGGTGGCGTGCTGTCAAACGAATTGGCACAGAAGGGTATAAATGTTGTTTGCTTAGAGGCTGGTGGTCGTCACTTGCCGCAAGACTACCAAAACGATGAGTGGGGTAGTTTCGGTCAGATCAGTTGGCTCGATGCGAGGACTACGTCGGGTGACTGGAGAGTAGCAAAAGATTTTTCCGGCTTGCCATCTTGGATTGTGAAAGCCGTTGGTGGATCCACAGTGCATTGGGCAGGTGCATCCCTGAGATTTCAAGAGCACGAGTTTAAAGCCAAGACAGTCTATGGCAGTGTTAATGGAGCCAATTTATTAGACTGGCCCATCGGACTTTCTGAGCTTGAGCCATACTATGCAAAGGCTGAGAAAAAACTTGGCGTTACTCGAACAAACGGCATCCCAGGCTTACCAGGTAATAATAACTATAAAGTTTTTGAAGCAGGGGCTAAAAATCTAGGATACAAGAATTTTCATACCGGTAGGATGGCAATAAATAGTCAGGCTCGAGACGGTCGGCCAGCGTGTCAGCAGGTTGGGTTTTGTTTTCAGGGCTGTAAATTTGGAGCGAAATGGTCCTCAGCCTATGCAGATATCCCTGAGGGTGAGGCGACGGGTCACCTAGAGCTGCGTGAAAATTCACACGTATTAAAGATAGAGCATGATAAAACGGGTAAAGTGACTGGTGTTTTGTATGCCGATAAAGATGGTAATAAACACCTTCAAAAAGCTAGAGTGGTCTCCTTAGCTGGTAATTCTATAGAAAGCCCTCGGCTTTTATTAAATTCTGCTTCATCTATGTTCCCTGATGGACTTGCCAATAGTTCCGGACAAGTCGGTCGTAATTATATGAGGCACATGACAGCATCAGTTTATGCGGCATTTGAGAAGCCTGTTCGTTTTTGGCGCGGTACAACAATGGCTGGTATTATTACTGATGAGTCGCGTCATGATCCATCGCGAGGATTTGTTGGAGGGTATGAGCTGGAGACGCTTGCTTTAGGCTTGCCCTTCATGGCGGCATTCCTAAACCCGGGCGGATGGGGACGTGAGTTTGCTGCAGCAATGGATACGTATGAAAATATGGCAGGCATGTGGATTGTTGGTGAAGACATGCCTCAGGAAACTAATCGGGTCACATTAAATCATGGTGTGAAGGATCAATATGGCTTACCTGCTCCCAATGTTCATTTCGATGATCATCCAAACGATATTGCAATGCGGGACCATGCGTGGAAGCAGGGCGCGGCCCTGTACGATTCAGTAGGCGCGACCCAAACATATCCCACGCCCCCGTATCCTTCAACACATAATCTTGGCACTAATAGAATGTCGTCAAATTCGCGAGATGGAGTCGTTAACAAGTGGGGTCAGACGCATGATGTTTCTAACCTATTTGTTTCAGATGGGTCACAGTTTACTACTGGCGCTTCAGAAAATCCTACCTTAACAATCGTGACACTTGCGATTCGTCAGGCGGATTACATTGCCAGAGAGATGTCGGCACGTACAATTTGAATAAATTGATTGATCGAGTAGCAAGGCCCAGCAGACGCTGGGCCTTGCTTATTGTGGAATAATCACATGAACTTTGGGATTGCTGCACAAGACTATGGCTCTCTTCCGGATGGAGGCTTGGAGGCAGATACTCCGATTTTTTTCACAAACGAATCTTTTTTGATCGAGCAAGGGGCACAGCCTACCTTCAATAAAGATTTAAGTTTTGAACTCAAAATTGCTTTTTCAATTGATGATGTATTGTCATTTGATGAGTGTAATAAAGTGATTAACATAACCGAAAATTTTGGTTTTCGAGCAGCTGCTCCAGGCATCCAGACACCTCCGGGGATGAGGCAAAACACTACTGTTCACTGGATGGCAAATCCTGCTGATGTGGCTGAACTATATCGTCGAGTGTCACCTTTTCTCCCAAGCGAGATTGAAGGAAAAGTATCAATGGAGTGCTTGAGCCATCGCTTTAACACCTATCGGTACACGGATGGCCAACAGTTTCGGCCCCATCTCGACGGCGATTGGCCAGGATTCAGTATTAACTCATCGTTAAACAGGATGGAGAAGTGGGATCGGGGGCGCTCGATGATGTCCATGTTGTTGTATC
Organism: uncultured Pseudomonadales bacterium; assembly: GCA_964520465.1. GTDB lineage: Bacteria > Pseudomonadota > Gammaproteobacteria > Pseudomonadales > Litorivicinaceae > HIMB30. The sequence goes on from CAZFNA010000037.1 coordinate 8,562, forward strand.
TCAATGGAAGCCAAGATGGCTTAGATGGAGGTGAGACATTGCTGATGAATGGTTCGGAAATTGTACACCGAGTGGTCCCTGAATCTGGGCGCGCGCTGTTTTTCCGTCATGGCATTCATCCCGGATCTGTCATGCACGCTGGCGCACCTGTTGTTGGTTTAATTAAAAAATATGTCGTTCGGATCAACGTAATGTATGAGTTTGCTTGATAGGAAACAATTAATTTTCGTGTTCCGAGAAGACAAAATTATTAGATGGTCGGATTAACGACTGTCAAATTAGAAGGAAGTTTAGGTTGGGTATGATTTGGAATCTTAAGACTTTTCAAGTTGTGGAAACATAGCACTAATACCTGACGTTAAAAATGATTTATTAGTGTCTATGAACAGTATAGATGGCAATCATCAATATTGGTTTCTGTCGGTAGGAAATTAAGGAGAATTCTTGTGTCAACTGTGGGTAACAAACTTAATCACTGCATGCTGCGGATTAGAGATCCAAAGAAGTCGATCTTATTCTATCAAGATGTACTTGGCGCTTTGTTGGTAGAACGTTTTGATTTTGATCATATGGGTTTCTCATTATATTTTTTGGGATTCAAGGCTGGATTCGAGAGCTCTATGCCCGAAAACAGGGAAGAACGGGTGGAATGGTTGGCGAATCAGTCGGGTTTACTCGAGTTAACCCATAATCATGGCACGGAGGCTGATGTGGAGTTTGCTGCTTATCATAATGGCAATGTGGAACCCAAAGGATT
>CAZFNA010000037.1:9328-13322 GCA_964520465.1 uncultured Pseudomonadales bacterium
GTCAGTCCCCAACGTATACGCTGCATGTGCAAGGTTTGAAGAATTGGGGGTTGAGTTTATCAAGCGGCCTGATGATGGCTCGATGAAGGGTATTGCTTTTATTAAAGATCCTGATGGCTATTGGATAGAAATTTTTTCGGCCGTTGACCTTAAAAATGTAGTTTTAGGCAACAGCGGAGGAGAATAAAAAATCAACTTATATTGAGTTATTTAGAGAAATTTCTGGGTAAATATTCTTCTGGCTTAGATAAAATGGGCATGTTTCTAGTGATTTATGGAGCATGCTTTTCTTAAAAATTTACTAGATAGTATGTACATACACTGCAACTGACTTTAAATGGATTCGATGTGGGGAGATGCATAAATGTTGTGCATCTTAAAAGCGCCCGAGATTTCTAGGGACTGCGATTGTTTGCACAGACTTATCCACAGACTTTTTGGATGATTGATTTGTCAACAAGGAGTGGAGGCCGCAGATCCAAAGAAGCCCTTACTTCTCTGTTAATATTTATCTATAATAATTCAATAAATATATGATCTATATAAAATATTTTTTATTTATCAGAATCTAGTCGATCGTACAAAGAGGAATTAAATTTGTGTCATAAAGTTGGTCTAATGGATATATTACCAGCTAACTTTCTGATTAGTCTTGCAAAACAATTCACACAATCGAAATCTCTTTATTCTCTGGTCCAGACCCGTTAATACTCTGCTTTAAACGGCAAACTGTAATTTAGGTTTGCAGACAGCTTGAAAGCGTCAAAGAACCAAATATCGTAATTTTTTTGTTATGAATCAAGCTATAGATTAGGATATTTCTTGCTTGCATAAATTGCAGCTTACGTTTGATGAGGCTTATTAAGGATACGAGTTAAACTTCTTACGTTTTTCGATTTAGATCAAACCTAGTTAGCAGAAGTATTTTTAAAGGGATTATTTGATGCGTCGGATTTTATTGGTTGTTGACACGTTCTTAGCCCTTCTTTTTGGGGTTTGCGTTATTGGTTTGTTAATTGTATCGATTGAAGGAAGTAATCAATTGGATATTCTGATTTTTTTCGTTGTAATTGGAGTGCCTTATGGGTTGTTACGATTTATAATTTTGGGCAATCCATTGCCTTTCAGTGCGCTCCCTGCGAAAAAAACTTAAAACTTTAGTCAGTAGCATAGTATTAACTGCGGCATCGAGTCGAGACTTAGGGTATTACTGAGCTATGGACCCAACTGTTACTATCCTCTCACCTACGGCTATTTTGGGATACGGATTCCCTGAACGCTCTTTCTTATCCGGCATGGCGAGGCAACCTGACGCCATTGTTGTGGATGCTGGCTCAACTGATCCAGGTCCGTATTATTTGGGCTCCGGTAAATCTTTCACCGACCGTGATTCAGTCAAACGGGATCTATGTTTGATTATTGAGGCTGGCCTTACTGCAAATATTCCAGTCCTCATCGGCAGCGCTGGTGGTGCTGGTGCGCTTCCACATTTAAATTGGTGCTTAAGCATTGTTGAAGAAGTTTTGCGAGATTTGAATAAACAAGCGCGGGTCGCAGTCATTGCTGCTGATCAGCCGAAACAACAAGTTCTCGATGCGTATCGCCAAGGACTTTTGACACCTCTTGGCTCAGCTCACAATTTATCATGTCAAGCGATCCAGAATTCTTCACATATTGTTGCACAAATGGGTGTGGAGCCCTTGATAAAAGCACTGGAATTAAATGCAGAAATAATTGTGGCCGGTCGTTGCTATGATCCAGCTGTTTTTGCTGCTGTTCCAATAATGCAGAGACTCCCCGCGGGTCTTGCGTTACATATGGGAAAAATACTTGAGTGTGCTGCGATTGCTGCAGTGCCGGGCAGTGGATCAGACTGTATGCTGGGAACAATAGATCGTAAAGGGTTCGTGCTTGAGGCATTGAATCCAGAGCGCTCTTGCACTGTGACTTCAGTTGCCGCGCACACCCTTTATGAGAAGGCAGATCCGCGGCATCTTCCTGGACCTGGGGGCACTTTAGATTTGACCAATTGTCGGTTTATAGCATTGGATTCGGGCCGTGTTCGTGTGACCGGAACTAAGCTAATCAATCGAGGCGTATATACTGTGAAAATCGAGGCGGCAAGGCCTATCGGCTTTCGAACGATTTCAATTGCAGGGATACGCTCGCCTGATTTAATTGCATCTTTGGACGAGGTTTTGGAGAGCGTTCGTCATAAAGTTTGGGCTAATTTCAGTGCACTCACAGATGCACAGGCTCACCTACTGTTCAGATGTTATGGACGTGACGGCGTTATGGGAGCTTTGGAACCTAAACGATTTCAGCCTGTGCATGAAATAGGCCTAGTCATCGAAGTAACTGCTGAAAGTCAAAAGCTGGCTGACACGCTGTGTTCGTTCACTCGCTCAACATTATTGCACTTTGGTTTCCAGGGCCGCCAAGCGACCGCAGGTAATTTGGCATTTCCCTACTCGCCATCAGATCTGCCTCAAGGTGTGGTGTACGAATTCAGTTTGTATCACCTGATGCATATTAACGATCCTCTGGCACCGTTTCCTGTGACGATTAGAAATCTTGGTGCAAAGGAATGAAACTATGTGAACTGGCTAAAGTAATTCGGTCAAAAAATGCTGGCCCGTTTGAGTTAACTTTCGACATTTTATTTGACTCGGTAGAGATCTATAGACGCGTTAAGCAGTCAAAAGCTTTATCAGCTTCTACATTCGCGGCACTTTATGGAATCGCGATAGCTGATGTGCTGTGTGTGGTTGAGTTTGAGCCAGCTCTTGCGATCAAAATCACAATCAAGCGCGCTATTCCGTCTGGTTCGCTCGGTGACACAGATGTATACGGAGCTCAACAGCATGCTCCTTTGCTTGGCTTGGAGATCCTAGATTAGCGATAGAGTGCTTCCATTGCTTTACGGGTCTCCACTGCCCCACTTGTATGATCTATTTCTACATCATTCCAAGAAATTGTTTGATCTCGAAGAATGTTATTTTTGAGCTTTACACGATGCGCAAGACCGATAGGGAGCGCCTTCAAATTTAATGAATTGGTTGCAGGCATTAACGTCCCATAAACCGTGAATCCGCCTTCGCCATCGAGTATTTCGCCGGCTTTAAGATCACGTTTAGCGGTGGCGACTACGTCACTATGAAAGTCTAGAGTGGTGCCTGTGGGTTTATTTAAAAGAGCCGCTGATAAGATAGAAATATTTAACTCTAGGCCAATCAAATGAAAGGGCTTATACATTGCTGAGAAGCGTCCAGTTGAGTCGGTGTTCATTCCGTATTGTTTAAAGCAGGCCGAAGCATATTCGTTGGGCGCTTCTATCACCACATATACTCCCCAGCGCAGGTCTTTGTAGACTGGTCGACCGTCACGCTCGATGGACGTGACGACCTCTACCATTCCACTCCGATCAAGTTGCCCACCAACATTTCGTGGCCTTAAAACATTGGCTAGATCGTCCATGCCAGCCGCTGGAAAATTTAAACCATTATCAGGTGCAGTGAGACCGGTTCCGTTGGAAATAGCGGCCATTTCTAATGCTGACTTTGTGCCGTCGAGAAAGCTATTGAACATTTGACTGTTCATGCCCGCTTCAGCAGCGTGTTGAGGTGTTATTCCGTAGTGATCCCAGACGGTCTCCGGTGTTGAGTAGTGGTACGCAGGCATATACTTTGTACCTTTTCCGGCAGCGACCACATTAAAGCCCGTCGCGCGTGCCCACTCTACGAGCTCAATAGTCAATGCTGGTTGATCACCGTAGGCCATAGAGTAAACGATGCCAGCCTCGCGCGCCTCTTTTGCCAGAATACCTCCAGCTAAAACGTCAGCCTCCACATTAACCATAACAATATGAATCTTATGAGAAATAGCCAATTTCGCGTGAGTGATACCAGCAATAGGATTGCCTGTAGACTCCACTAAGACATCGATACCGCCAGCATTCATCATGGCTTCAGCACTATCGTAAAATTTTGTTTGT
>CAZFNA010000037.1:13332-16620 GCA_964520465.1 uncultured Pseudomonadales bacterium
AATTTCTTCATCTGTCCAGCCGACAGTTCGGCAGGCCTGTCTGGCGCGATCTGGATCTAAATCAGCAATGGCTCGAATATGGAGTCCCACCGTTGTTGGTACTTGGCTTAAGAACATGGATCCAAATTTACCAGCGCCAATTAAGCCAACTTGGACTGGAGTCTCAACGCGTTTAACGAGATCACTATAAAGATACATGTTGCTTCCTTAAGCTGGTTGAGCGATGAGCTCTTGAAGGCAGTCGTCGTTGAGTGCTTGGATAGGTGTGAAATCGCGGTGGGCGATCCATTCGTCGCGATTAAATGCACGAATGTGATTACTTACTTCACAGAGCGACAGGTAAACAATCGTCCGACCGAATGGCGAGATATTTGGCGGGCTGGCATGAGCCAGCAAAGATGAGAACAGAAGCATGCTGCCAGCGGCGCCGGTAGGCGCAACACAACCGCCTTGCTCGGCCAGCTCAGTCACTGTCTCTCGGTCGAGCGTCCAGAGCGGGTAGCTGGTTGTTTCAAGATCATGACCTGCTTTGACTACCCCATGTTTATGACTTCCTGGCAAAAAAAGTAAGGGGCCATTGGCGGCTGTCACATCATCGAGGAATACGCTGACATTCATCGCGCGAGGTTCGGGCATTTCATCGTCCCGTTTCCAGGTGCCATAGTCTTGATGCCATTGCCAAACGGCGCCATCAAAAGGCGCCTTTGCATTAACCTTATACTGATGCATATATACACTGCCATCTAGTAACTGCTCTACAGGTTCAATTAGACGCGGATGCTTTCCTAGTCGACTGAACCCTTCGTTGTATGTGTGTGCGGCAAATGCAGTTCGGGCAACTCCACTTTTTTCACGCCATACTTCTTTACGATCCATCTGGTAAATAGCTTCCGCTTCTTGTTTAAGCATCGCTGCTTCTTCAGATGAGAAAAGGTTTGGAAAAAAGAGATATCCCTCTCTGTGGAATTGATCAAGTTGTTCTGGGGTGAGTTTCATTGGGGTCTCCTTTTTAAATTATTTTCAACTCGGTCAGGCGGGTAAATGTCATTTGGCCAGCCGAGTCTGCGTGATGCGTGGCGAGCTCTTGAGACAGTTGTTGATCTCCAATAAAAATTGCTTCAGCGATCCGCTGGTGATCCTCCCAAATACCCTTATGTAAATGATGATTTTCTAAGACTTGATGCATTGACCGGACTAAGTGTGACCATGATGCATCTGCGGTTTTAGTGATCTCTGGATTACCTGAATAAGTATAAAGTGTACGGTGAAATTTTATGTCAGCTTCGGCGAGTGCCTTGATTGACTTTGATCGTTGAGCTTTGTGGCCATCTTCAATTATTTGATCCAATGTCTCTTGGAGTTCGGGTGAAACGTTTTTTGCGCAGAGGGATGCCGCGAGTCCATCAAGCACCCCCCTAACCTGATATAGGTTCAAAAGCCGAGCGGGATCCACGCGCGCCACCATTTTTCCCTTGCGACCAAAATCAGTAATCAATCCTTCGCGTTCGAGTAATGCGAGAGCATGGCTTATAGGTTGCCTACTAACCCCTAACGTTTCGGCCAAATCTTCTTGGCGAAGATGAGTTTCCGGGGATAGGACGCCTTCTAAAATATTTGCTTTAATCGCGACATAGACTTGCTCAACCAGATCAATTCTTTGAATTTGCATAAGATTATTTCATAGAATTCAGAATTCAGAAAACAATAGCGAATCCCCGATTCAGAAGTCAATAAAAAGTGTTAGGTCTAATACTAAAGGCTCACATGATTAACCTAACGTTCCCATGGCCCGCAAAGATCCGGCTCCTGTTCAAGCTTAAATACTCGCTTTGCCTGGCTTTGAGCGTCTGGCGGAAGTACGTTTTGATCAATTAATGCCATGATCGCTGTGAGCGCTATGCTGCTGGGATTTACCTCAAAAAAAGCCCGTAGGGCAGCGCGACTGGAGGATCGCCCGAATCCATCTGTACCTAAGACATGCATACCATTATGGATATACGGACTGATTTGGGCTGGTACTGCACGGACATAATCAGTGACAGCCACAATGGCCTGAGGACCCTTGAGATAACGATCGATTTGAGTCGGTTTTGATGGCTGCCCAAGTCGCTTCAATCGCTCACGACCCATTTCCTCGCGGGCCATCTCGCTGTACGAGGTTACTGAAAATATATGACAGCTGACTTTGAAGTGAGTAGTTATGAGCCGAGCGGCCTCGATGACTTGCAGAAGAATTGTGCCTGAACCAAGTAACTTTATATGCGGGTGCTCGGGGTTACCAACAGTATCAAATTGATAGATGCCTCGAATGATATCTTGATCGATTCCATCCTTTTTGTTCGGTTGTATATAATTCTCATTCATGACAGTGATGTAAAAAAATTCATCTTGACTAAGATCAAACATTTGCTGGAGGCCGTGCTCTACAATAACGGCGAGCTCATAAGCGAAACATGGATCAAATGCTCTGCAATTAGGAATAGTGCTCGCCATCAAATGACTTGAGCCATCTTGATGCTGCAGGCCTTCGCCAGATAACGTGGTGCGGCCTGCCGTTGCGCCAAATAAAAATCCACGTGAACGTTGATCAGCAGCTGCCCAAATTAGATCGCCAATTCTTTGAAATCCAAACATTGAATAAAATATATACATTGGCACCAGTTCAGTATTGTGAGCTGAGTAAGCTGTTGCTGCTGCTGCCCAGGAGCTGATCGCACCAGCTTCTGTAATACCTTCTTGAATGAGTTGGCCATCTCGAGTTTCCTTATAGGAAACTAACGAACCGGCGTCCTCTGGTTCATAGTTTTGTCCATGAGGTGAATAAATGCCGATTTGATTGAATAGTGTCTGCATCCCAAAAGTACGTGCCTCGTCGGCAACAATCGGTACTAGTCTTTGTCCGAATTCTCGGTCTCTAAGTAATCCACCGATAATGCGAACTAGAGACATGGTTGTAGACATTATTTTATTGTTGGGCTGAAGCGCTGATTTTGCATAGCTAGCAAATTTGGGTCGTCTTGGAAGTTTTCGTTTGGCGTGGCTAAGTCGTTTTGGAATAGATCCACCTAGTTCTTTGCGGCGAGCTTGCAGGTATTGCATTTCAATTGAATTCTCGTTTGGCTTAAAAAAATCGAGTCGCTTAACCTGTTCATCTGTAAGAGGAGTATCATCTTCTTTTACTTCCACTGTTACTGTGACTGCAGGCTCGGGTTCTGGTTGAGGTGTAGGTTCTACATCAGTGCTGTGTTCACCAACAACACCTTTATAGGCTGCACCACCAGCACCATA
>CAZFNA010000038.1:0-11500 GCA_964520465.1 uncultured Pseudomonadales bacterium
CTGCTTGGGCGACAAGCGATGACTCGAATATTGTTTTGGAGCGGCTCATGTCTCCTGCCAATGTTTGCGTTGTAGGCGATCCATGTGCAGCAAATATTGGTAAAGCGCCTGTGCTTATGCTGGCTGCGAGGACAGGTGAGCAAGTTTACAATGTAGGCTGTGCAGCATGCCATACGGCAGGCGCCGCAGGCGCCCCAAAAACTGGGATAGCTGCCGCTTGGGAGGCTCGTCTTGACCAAGGCATGGAAGCACTCGTCAAACACGCGGTTGAAGGTTACAACGCAATGCCAGCGCGTGGGCTCTGCGCAGATTGCTCAGATCAGGAGGTCGCTGATGCTGTAACTTACATGGTGGATTTACTTTAATACTTAGATCGATTCCTGATCCCAAGTAGGATCGGATGCTAGTCTATTTTCATTGATTAGTTGGCTGAGTTTCCGAACAGCATGATCATGTTGATCTCTTGGCATCGCTTGCAGGAATTTTCGTTCGTCACGCGCGACACTTTTTGGGCCGGCCGACTCGACAGCTAATTGGCGCTCATCATCAGATCCATTTGAGAATAAAGCGATATCGACTCCAGCAGTAAGCGTCTTTTGAACCCGCTCATTTATTGAGCCACTAATCGCGTCCATAGTGAGACAATCTGATATGAGTGACCAATCTCCTAAAATCTTGCGAATTGACTGAATTGATTTTTCGGAAATGGTAACCGGTAAATGATCCCAGTCTGCAATTACTGCGTGAGTCGTCATTGCCCAACATGTGCCTTTAAGTTTTTGAAAAGGAAGCCAGTCGGTCTGTTTCAGCAATTGAGTAGGCGTATCGATTATAGGGAGCGATACGTGACTATCTGACTGAGCCCTTCCCATACCAGGTATATGCTTCACGATCGCAGTAACGCCTGTCCGATCCAATCCATCAATAAATGCTGTCGCAAGCGGTATGATTTCAGCTGGCGTCGACCCGAACGATCGATCACCGATTACCTGACTTGCTCCTGTGATATGGAGATCTAATACAGGAGCTGCGGTATGAGTAATTCCAGATTCGGCCAACTGAGAACCGATGATTTGCCCTAAGCTATGGGCTGCCTCCAGACCCTTGAATCGGTTTTTTCTCCACAATTTTCCAATTTGTAACGCTGATGGGAGTGTGCGCCAGAATGCTGATCGGAGGCGCTGGACGCGCCCCCCTTCCTGATCAATTAAAATTACTGCATCCTCTCCAATATGGTCTCGAATCGATGCGCACAGTTCTCTGAGCTGTTCGGGAGTTTGCACATTGCGTGAAAATAAAATAACCCCATATGGGCTTAATTCTCTTAGCCAATGTCTTTCTAGCGCAGTCAGAGTGATGCTGGAAAGACCAACGATGATCGGTCTATACAGATTCAAATTGACTCGCTTTTAAGAAGTGTGCGCAACGCATTTAATGTGTCTTCTCCTTTTTGTTTTGCGACGACTGGATCTATTTCATTTTTACCATGCCAGTGAATATGCTCCCCTGGTAATTCATCTAAAAAACGGCTTGGTGTAGTTTCTAAAAACTCTCCGAACTGTTTACGTTTTTTTGCATAGGTTATGGTTAGATTTTGCTTTGCACGTGTGATGCCGACGTACATCAGTCGCCTTTCTTCTTCGATGGTACCTGCTTCGACTGAATTTTTATGCGGCAGGAGCTCTTCTTCAATGCCCATTAAAAATACATCGGAGAATTCTAGACCTTTAACAGCATGTAGGGTCGATAATTGAATTCGGTCGCTGTCGTCTTCCTCTTCTTCGCGATCTAAAATATCTCTAAGTACTAATTTGCGTATGGCGACTTCGATAGATGAGCCATCAGAATTATCTAGCTCTTCTTCTCCTTCTTCGAGCTCTGATTTTAGATTCTTTCGAAGAGCTTCTATAAGTTGAAGAACGTTATTCCAGCGCCTTTCTGCAATTGTCTCCGAAGCGCTTTGATCGGACAACCATACCCGGTAGTTGATCGACTCAACTAATGAATCGATCGCACGTATACCCTCGCCTATGAACAGTTCTCTTCGAGCAGACTCGATCAATTCATGGAACTGTACTAATCGCTTTGCTGCTTCTGAATCCAGTCGAGATGCCATTCCCATTTCGGGAATACAAGCATAAAGTGGCTGATTTCGCTCATATGCATATCGCCCTAGTACCTCGAGCGTCGTTGGGCCAATTCTGCGACGAGGAACATTTATGATTCGCAGGAGGGCATTATCGTCGTCGGGATTGATTAGGAGTCGGAGGTAAGACATCAAATCACGAATTTCCGAGCGAGCAAAAAAACTGGTTCCGCCACTTAATTTATACGGGATTTTGAAATTCTGTAATTTGAATTCCAAAATGCGTGCTTGATGATTACTTCGATATAAAACTGCAAAGTCTGAGAAGCGCTTCCCTTCATTGAGTTTTCGCTCTAAAATCATCGAAGCGACGCGTTCAGCCTCATCTTCATCAGTTCTTGCTGGAATGATTTCAATTCGCTCACCAAATCCTCTGTCACTCCAAAGCGTTTTTTCGAAGATGTGAGGATTATTAGCGATAAGTGTGTTGGCAGTCTCAAGTATAATACGGGTTGATCGATAGTTTTGTTCGAGTTTGATGACTTTGAGATTCGGGAAATCTACGCTTAATTCGTTGAGATTTTCAGGTCGTGCGCCTCGCCAAGCATAAATCGATTGATCATCGTCACCCACAATAGTAAGCGCGCCTGATAGCTGGGTCAGCAGCTTAACAAGTCCATACTGAATCCCGTTGGTATCTTGGTACTCGTCGACAAGCATATAGCGAGTTTTAGCCTGCCACTTTGCGAGAAGTTCAGGTTTAGTTTGGAGCAACTGTACTGGTCTTAAAATTAAATCATCGAAATCAACAGTGTTAGTAGCTTTCAAATAACGATCATATTCGACGTAGGCAGTGGCTGCTAGAATGGTCTGTGGATCTGAAGCTATACTCTGAGCTAGGTCAGGTAGTATGCCATCGTTTTTCCAACTAGAAATAGTGTGTTGGACTATTCCGATAATATCCTTGTCGTCGATTGATTCACGTTTCATAAGGTCAGCTAAAATGGTTTTAGCGTCCGCAGCATCTAAAATTGAAAAACCAGACTTGAGACTTGCTTGGGCAGCTTCCCTGCGCAGTATATTTAGGCCAAAAGTATGAAAAGTTGAAACGGTTAAGCCCCTGGTTAGGTTTTTAGATGCAACAGCGTTGATGCGTGCTCGCATCTCTTTTGCAGCCTTGTTAGTAAATGTAACCGCAGTGATGTGGCGTGCGGAAATTTCTGCTTCCTGAATTAACCAAGCGATTTTTTGAGTAATGACGCTAGTCTTGCCACTTCCTGCTCCAGCTAACACCAATAGTGGTGAGCCGAGGTGTCTAATAGCGTCGCGTTGCCGAGGATTAAATCGATTTAGATTCACACAATAATCCTTGAAATAGAATAAAGAGTTTAGCAGGTTGTTTCATGTCTTAAGCGAACCATCCAGCAAGCCACCATATTTTTGAGTGTTGGTCTTCGTAGATCCAGCTGATGCGTTCGTGATGACATGTTCCAATCCAGTATTGTCGACATACTGGCTTGAAGTCCCACCACCCAGTCTCAACCCGCTCAGGCCCTTGTAATAAAACATGCCCTGCTTTTTCAAGCGAATAACCTAAAGGCTTGGGCGAATCAAGAAGCCAAATGGGTCGGGGAGGAATGTCAGGTAAGGGATGTGATAATTGACATTTTTTCAGTTGATTTGCATATTCTGGACGAGAGTCTTGAATACGACAAGGTGTTGTTATGCAGTCTGAGCCTAGGCGAGCGATTAGTCGGTTTATTAGCTGAGAACGATCTGAATCATGTGCTTTAGTAAATAAATCATGATTTGTCAGCGTTGCTTGTTGTAAGTGATTAATTTGTAAACGAATCTCAATAATAGATGATCTTAAATTGAGCTTTTCTAATTTTAGCCATGTAGGCTCACTGAGTGCACTAGTGTTGCTTGCTGCTTGTTTGAGCAGGATATGCAGTGATTCTGTTGTGCGATCTTCTAATATTAGTTTCCACCGTATTTCTGTTGTAGCACACTGGCGTTGATTCAACCAATTAGTTGCATCTTGTACGAGCCTATTTGCTGGAAATTTCAGCATATTAATAGATTCGAGCCCCTTTATGAATTCAATAGACTGGTTAAATACCGCCGGTGGCGTAAACCAAGTGAGCGGTGTTTGATGACGGCCAGCGACCGCATCAAGATACTGGTAAGTGTCTTGATGAAGCCTTGATTGCCTAGAGCGCGATGTTGCAGTGAAATAGTCTCCTATTGTTCGAAACCCCATATTTTTGAGACGTTTTTTCTGATTATCTTGGATATTTATTGCTTCGATTGGAATTTGATGAAGTGTTTTGTAAAACGCATGCTCTCTAGGTCTGACTTTTTGTTTTAAAAATAGAGCAGCCATTTCTGGTGTGTAGCCAAATGCTATATGAACACGATTTTTTTGTAATATGGCTGATTGTTTGATTGTTTGTGAAAACTCAGCCAGATCACCAAATAGAAGCTTGCTTTTTGAAACTTCGATGCATAAGCCTTTATTCCATATAGCCACTTGATGTGAATACTGATAAGCCCAAATCGCTAAGCGATGAAGCGATCGACGCTCTATATCTGGTTGATATGGATAAATATATAATTTTGGGCAAAGTACTAGCGCCATGCTTAAGGTGACTCCAGGCAATACGCCATCTGCTATTGCGTCACCTGAGCTTTGTATAATTCGATTCTTGTGATGTATAGCTATTTTACTTTTGTGATGATCAAGACCTTGGGCATCCAAAGAGAGATCTGGAAATAAAAGGTATGCATAAATAGACATCAGTGCGCGTCTGTGGATTGGTATGTCATGGTTATTCTTCGTTGCGCTGGAGGAGTTTGAGAAAGCCAGCATGTATCAGAGGACACAAAGACTGGGGGCCTGGAATTTGTGCCAGGTTGCTTGAAAATGCTGATTTCAAAACCTTTAATTACTTTAGAAATAACTGCACGCGTTGGTGCAGGCGATGCTTGAGTGCGATGTTTAATATTTCGAACGAAAAATAATTGTGTTTCGCCTTGTTGGCATCCTAGTTGTAGTCGCCTGAGTTGTGTTTGGGTCAATGTATCCTGTTCCCAAGCCAAAATACTTTTGGTCGAAGAGGCTCGTGCCAGCTGTTCTAAACACCACGGCATATCTTGTTTAGATGTTTGAATAACGTCTAATTTTTCTGGCTTAATATTTTCTTGCATTAGTCTTTCTGCGCATGGTTTGTAGGGTGGGTTTACTAACGCAAACCATCGTGTATCTAATTGCATTTTCCAAGTCGCTAGCGCGCATTGAATAGGAATAGAGTTAAACTCTTCTGTTAATATTTCAATCAGCATATGTGCGGGCCATCCATGTCCTTTTAGAGCTTGATTCAGCTCAATAAAGCCACTGTCAGTGACTTCAAATCGTGTTTTTGTGTCGCCCTGCCAGAGTTTTCCAGCATCAAATAATGGTCTTAAAATGTTTGTTTTCATAACTGTATAAAAATACAGTTCTTTGATGAAGTCAATCAGCTAATCTGATTAAATGAAACAAATACTATTTTCTTTAATCTTTGTATCGTTAACGATTTTTTCAGGTTCGCTTAATGCGAATCAGGTGGCTGCACGTTTAATAGCCCCAGCTACGACAGTGACCCCAGGAGATACTGTTTGGCTTGGCATATCCCTAAACATTGCTGAAGGCTGGAACACGTATTGGAGTAATCCGGGTTCCACAGGCTTGCCGCCTACGCTCGAATTATCTGATGGGTATCAGTTATATAGTCCCGAACTACAGTTTCCTTTGGCAAAAACAAAACCATTTGGTAAAGATGCTAGTTTGCTGACCTATGGCTACACGACTCATGTGTTGCATCCGTTTCGAGTGACTGTTCCTTTGAATGTGACCGATAAATGGTCTCTCAGCGGGGAGGCTAGTTGGCTGGTATGTGCGGATATTTGTATTCCGGAGAGCCAGAGCGTTAGTATTTCCTTGCCTGTTTCCTCGTCAAATTTTGACGTACCTAATTCATCCGAGGCGCAACGAATTGATGAAGCCCGTGCGATGGTGCCGACTGCATTTCCAGGCGCTGCCAATTTTGTTGGCAGCCGGTCAGTTTGGATCTCTGGTTTAGCAGATACGAATGTACAGGATGTCATGCCGGAGTCGTCAGGTGAGACTCTGGGTATAGTGAAAAATGTGCGGCGTCTTGACGATGGCGTTTTTATTACTTTTGATCGGCCGTTTGAACCCTCTGATTATGTAAAAGGTCACTGGGTTGTTGGGCTGCAGTCAACTGGTATAAGGGTTCCTTTTGAATCAACACTCGCCACCCCATTAATTGAAAGACAAAACCTCTCTCTTGGATTGGTTCTTTTGATGGCGCTGGTGGGTGGTTTGATTCTTAATCTAATGCCTTGTGTCTTCCCTGTTTTATCCATTAAAGCCCTATCAATTGCGAGTAAGGCTGCGAAACAACGGCACGAGATAAAAAAGGGTGCGTGGCTTTATACCATCGGTATTTTAATAACAATGCTGCTGCTCGCGTCTATCATGGTTGGATTAAAAGCAGGTGGCGCTCAAATTGGCTGGGGATTCCAACTGCAGACACCTTGGTTTGTTGGCTTGTTAGTTTATGTATTCGTCATTCTTGGTTTGTGGCTGTATGGATGGATTGAATTTGGTATGGCGCTATCTGGCATAGGACAAAATCTGACTGAAGGCCAGTCAGGGCGTGCTGAGTTCTTTACAGGTGTGTTAGCGGTTGTCGTTGCAACTCCATGTACTGCTCCTTTTATGGGCGTAGCTATGGGCTATACGCTGACACAGCCTTGGTGGATTACCTTGATTGTCTTTTTCGCGCTTGGTCTAGGCTTAGCCTTGCCGATGCTGATCTTTGTAGTTTTTCCACACTTGGTAAATAGACTACCTCGCCCCGGCAATTGGATGATTCGACTTAAGCAGTTTTTGGCTTTTCCGATTCTTGCAACAGCTATTTGGCTGCTTTGGGTATTAGTTCGTCAAACTTCTGCAGATATTTTGGTGATAATGCTGGGCGGTTTACTTTTGTTCTTATTTGGTATTTGGCTCACCAAAGGTGGGACCCGATTATCACAAAGTGCTGGCATTGTTGTTGTTGTTTTATCCTTGTTAGCCATTCCTAGCGTTTCTCAATTTTCACTTGTGCCTTCAGGTCGGACGACAGTTGAAGTTGATGCCGAGCCTTATGTTTTAAATGCTTTTCGAGCCCACCTAGACTCTGGACGTTCAGTATTTATTAACATGACTGCTGATTGGTGTATTACGTGCAAGGTCACAGAAAGCCGACTGTTAAAAACTGAGGATGTTGACGCGTTATTCAAAGATCATGATGTAGTCAGAATGACGGGCGATTGGACGAGATATGACTCATTGATAACTGAGTATCTCAACGCATTTGATCGTGTTGGAGTACCTCTATATGTGGTAAACCACCCGGGAATAGCGCCAATAGTTTTATCACAATTTCCAAGTTTTGAGGAACTTGAGTCTGCAATCAAGGCAAAATCTTCGCCCTGATTTCTGCCACTACCTCATCGGCCCCCCAGTCTTTCATACCTTGAATGCTCTCCACGGGATCGCTGTCCTGATCTAGTAATACTGTAGTCGGAACACCTTTCAGTCCATAGGCTTTTAGCCCTGACATTTTTGCATCTTTCAGAATGGTAGTGTGGCTACCGAAGAGGTTTGGTTTTTTAACCTTAAATGCCTCGATTGTTTTGGTAGTTTCACCGAAGTTAATTAAGTAGACGCGCGCATCTGCTCCCAGTTTTTCCCCGAGTGCTTCGAGATCAGGAAGCTCTTTGATGCAGGGCGCGCACCACGTTGCCCAGAAGTTCAAAACAGCCGGGCCATGAATTGTAACGGGTTGATCTTTTAGATCCGTAAGGTTGCTCGCAAATGCCAGAGATAGGCTAAAATTAAACAAAAAACTTAGCAGAATAATTCTACGAATCAAAATTTTCCCCTTTCGTTTGACGGACTTTAAGTGAGAGTCTGATCATTATATGTGAACAATTAGGTTCGAGCGACAAATTGATCGATGGAATGTAAGGCTTATTGATAAATTCCTGCTAAATTCTAGGCATTGGTCAATTTTGCATATTTTCAAGTTTTAATTTAGGCAGAGTCAATAAGTATTGGTTCTTAATGCTTTTCAACTTGATCTTGATCTAACGCCGAATCTTCTTATAGTTAAGACCGCATGGGGTGTGAATTCTTAGCTCCATTGAACTATTTTTAAAATGATTGAAGAGAAACTGATTAAGCTTTTCGAGTTAAGTACGAATTCAAAACAAGTAGCCTATGATTGTACATAATGGGTCGGAGGATAAAAACTGGTCTATCCTGAAAAAAATAGGAGACCCTAGTGGCTAAAGTTAAATCTCTCTATCAGTGTCAGGAGTGTTCTGCGACCTCGGCACAGTGGTCTGGCCAATGCCCGGGCTGTCAGGTCTGGAACACGCTCGTAGAAACTATTCTGGCACCAGACCCCACGCCGAATTCCGGTGCGGTTGGATACGCAGGTGTAATGCCAGAGCGCTCTAAGTTGTCAGCGGTCAAGCCTGAAAAATTAGTACGGCTTGGCTCTGGTTATTCTGAGTTCGATCGCGTCCTTGGTGGAGGTTTTGTTCCAGGTTCCGTGGTTTTGTTAGGCGGTGCTCCTGGTGCTGGTAAAAGTACTTTGCTATTGCAAGTGACGACCTTGCTCTCAGTTGGAAATCTTTGTCTTTATATCACTGGTGAGGAATCTCTGGAGCAGATCGCACTTAGATCCCAGAGGCTTGGGTTGACTGCTGATCAACTTGAATGTGTTGCAGAGACTCGTATACAGGTAATTACTGCGATGGTGGAACAGGTTCGTCCAGCACTCGTCGTAGTCGACTCAGTCCAAGTCATGCAGGCCGAAGCACTTTCAGGTGCTCCTGGCAGTGTTGGCCAGGTCAGGGAGTCTGCGTCACAGTTGACTCGATTAGCCAAGGCTTCGGGCGTGATTGTTTTGCTGGTTGGTCATGTGACAAAAGAGGGGGCTCTGGCCGGTCCAAAAGTGCTTGAACATATCGTTGATGCTTCTTTGCTACTCGAAGGTGACAGCGGCGGCCGCTATCGAACTTTGCGTGCGCAAAAGAATCGATTTGGCTCAGTCGGAGAGCTTGGTGTGTTTGCTATGACTGAGATGGGGCTGCGGGAAGTGAAAAACCCATCCGCTATATTTTTAAGTCGTCCCGATAGTGCGGCGCCAGGATCTGCAGTGATTTGTACTTGGGAAGGGACTCGTCCTCTGCTGGTTGAGGTTCAAGCGCTTGTTGATAACAGCCTTGGAGGAACGCCAAAGCGAATTGCGGTTGGTTTAGATGGTCAGCGTTTGGCGATGCTGTTGGCTATTTTACATCGGCATGGCAACTTACAATTAGGTGATCAGGATGTTTTTGTGAATGCTGTTGGAGGCGTCAAAGTGACTGAAACGGGTGCTGATTTGGGCCTTATTTTGGCGTGTGTATCTAGTTTTAGAGCTCGTCCCATTCCAAAAGATTGGGTCATATTTGGAGAGGTTGGTTTGTCAGGGGAAGTCCGTCCAGTCGCCTCTGGCCAAGAGCGTATTCGCGAGGCGGCGAAGCATGGGTTTAAGAAAGCTGTCGTACCAAAAGCAAATGCTGCCAAGCAGCCTATAAGTGGTATTAAAGTGCACCTTGTTGAGCGAATTAGTGAAGTATTGGAGTTATTCGATGAATCATGAGTTAAAGGGTTTACGCCGCGATTATACGGCTGGGTATTTACTTGAGGATGAGGCTGGAGATGATCCGATTAATCTGTTTGCGCGTTGGTTGTCCGACGCGCAGGCTACAACTCAGCTTGAGCCAAATGCGATGACGTTGGCGACGGTTGATAGTAACGGTGATCCCCATGCTCGGATTGTCTTGTTAAAGGGCCAGCAGAATCGAGATTTTTTATTTTATACAAATTATCAAAGTCACAAAGGCGCTGAGTTGCTTACATCACCATCAGCGGCTTTGGTCTTTTGGTGGGATCAGCTTGAGCGACAGGTCAGGGTGGAGGGCACTGTAGAAAAGATTGCTGGTTTAGATAGTGATGCCTATTTTAAGGAACGTCCAAGAGGCTCTCAACTGGGGGCATGGGCAAGTCATCAATCTGAAGTCATCTTGTCGCATGAAGTTTTGACCCAGAAGATGAGCGATCTTGAAACTGAATACGCCGAGCACATTCCACGTCCTCCTCACTGGGGTGGTTATGCTGTTAGGGCAAGTCGAATTGAATTTTGGCAGGGTCGTTCATCTCGGCTACATGATCGGATAGATTTTCGTTTTGATGGCCGTAACTGGAATCCAGTACGCCGGTCCCCATAAAATAACGTCGATGTTAAATATTACTTAACATCAACGCCTTATGATGCTTAATGCTGATTATCTTTCTTTTAACTTCTTTTTGACTGTAGCTACCTTTTATAAGCTTTGTTTTTGAAATAATATTTTTAGTTGGTAACGACTGAATTTCAGTAATACACATTGCATATCTTTTAACGAGGGTTTTTTGTCGAACGCCCTTTAATTTTTTAAATCTGTTAAGGGGATTTAGTTCTATTTTCCTCTCATTTTCAATAACTCAAAATTCAAACTAACCCATGAACAGATGTGCAAACGCTGTATGCTTTTAATATAAATTTAGTCATAGACTGATTTAGTTAAGAACAAGGATTATAAAAAATGATAAATATTTTTACGAGTAAAAAAGATTTTTTGGCGATAGGCACAGCAAAAATTAAGCTTGCGGTCGGAGTAAAAATATATGGAATCGGAAGTATCCTTCTTTCCATTTTCTTGTTCTTTGGCATTACGGCTTTTGCCGACTCATCGATACAGGGGTATTGGAAAAGTATTGATGAGGAAACAGGTAAGGCTACTGGATATTGGAAACTAGAGGTCAATGACAATAATCTCCTAGGTTACCTAGTTAACTATCCAAATATGACACCAGATAAAGTTTGTACGGAATGCAAAGACGAGTCGAAGGATTTCTTTGAAAAACCTATTAGGGGTACAGCATGGTTAAATCTTAGTAAAAATCGGGATGGAATCTGGGAGGACGGTTACATCATTGACTCCCGTGACGGAGACAAATTCGAAGCGAAAGCTTGGGTAGAAGAGGGTAACTTGCTGATCCGTGGATATATCGGTTTCTTCTTCCGCACACAAATCTGGCTTAGAGCCGATCAAACAGAGGCGGAACAGGCAATATTTAATGAATGATGCTAGTGGAGCAACTCGCGTCCTACCGTAGTCTTTTTTTTGCTGATCCAGTTATAAATTTCAAGGATGCGTGCTCGCGGTCTTTCACTAGATTAAGTTGGGATTATTAATATGATCGAT
>CAZFNA010000038.1:11510-16614 GCA_964520465.1 uncultured Pseudomonadales bacterium
TAAAAATTAGAAAAGAAGCCTCAGTTACTGATGCTGCCTGTGATGTGAGGCATCAAATCGTGCGGATGCTAATAACTCCTTCCATAATACAAACTCTTTCGAAAATGGACTGATGGTATGAAACGCGCCTTAACAATTCATTTAATGTTCATTCTTACGTTATTGCCGTCGAGATACATCGTAGCTGACACATATGTCACATTAGCGCCAATTAGTGATGTGCGGGACACGATTGATTTTGAGTTTCCGGCAAGTGCTGTTCCAATTAATACAACTCTGCTTTCGGCTGGAATTTCAGCAGAAATTATTGCTATCCACTCAAGACCAGGTGATCGAATATCTAAGGGTTTATCAGTGATCGATTTAGACTGCCGAGACATTGTTTTAATGCGTGACCTTGCGGAGCAGGATGTGGAGCAAGCCGAGGTCCAATTGGCATTTCGTGATCGCCAGGCTGAACGAATTTCAAAGCTTGCGGAAACTAATATAGCCAGTGAAGAAATGAAGGATACCCGAGCAACGGAATTGCAGCGAGCGCATATTAATTTGTTGATAAAACAAATTGTTCTGGAAGACTCGAACCTTCAAGAATCCAAATGTCAATTGAAGGCGCCATTTAATGCCGTTGTGATAAACCAGTTAGCATCCGTTGGCACTCGGGCTGCTGTTGGTACTCCAATTCTTGAAGTGGTTTCTGAGGCCGTGGATGTACATGTCCGTGTTCCCTTCGACTTTGAAGTATCTGAGGGACAAAGCGCAGTATTTGATTCTAATTTTGGTGAAGTGGCGGTGACGTTAGCTGTGGAAAGTCAGGCTGTAGATACCGTAACAGGGACTCGTTTAATTCGTTTTATTCCTGAAGTTCCAATCAAGCCAGGGACTCCAGGTGAAATTCGTGTTCGATCAGATGCGGCAGTGCTTCCCGCAGATTACTTAGTAAACCGAAATGGATTGTATGGAATCATGGTTGCAAGCGATGGACGGGCACAGTTCATACCGAGACCTGATGCTACGATTGGGCAACCCGTTCTTGTTTCAGATCTACCTGAGAGCGTTTTATTAATTATAGATGGTCGCTTTAAAGCTCGGGATGGCGATACTTTGGTGCTTGGTAAGTGATCGGATTTGCCCGTCTGCTCATTGGTAATTCTGTTCTTACTAACCTCACTTTTATTCTTGTGCTTGCCATGGGTATCTTGGCGTATTGGTCGTTACCGCGACAGCAAGACCCAACCATTAACTTTAACTGGATAGTGATCAATATCGTTTGGCCGGGTTCCTCAGCCGTTGATGTGGAAGCACGAATTACTGACCCCATCGAAGAGGCGATTCAACGCGTAGACAATCTTGATTTTGTTTCTAGCTATTCGCGTGAAGGCTTGGCCTCAATTCTAGTACGTTTTGAGGATATTCCGAGCCAGGTCTTCGAGCGTCGGCTGTCAGATTTGCGGCGCGAGGTGAATACTGCCGAAAGTAAATTTCCTAATGAAGCCAGTGATCCGGTCTTCATCGAAATTACTTCATCTAATGCTTTCCCTGCTGCCACGCTCGCGCTAGTAGGGTCAGGAGATGATGACAGCCTCCGCACGCAGGCAGTATTGATTGAAAAAGAACTAGAGCGTCGAGGACGTATTGATCGCATTGACACGCAGGGGATGGCCGATCCTGAAATACGGATTGAATTTGACTCGACCCGTCTCGCGGCTCTTGGGTTAGCGCCTACCGATATCGCTAATACAGTAACAACCTATTTTCAGGATTTGGTGGCTGGTGATTTAAATGTGGCAGGATCCAGTTGGCTTGTACAGCTCAAAGGCAAATCGACAGATGCTTTTGATTTAAATCGTTTTCCGATACTCGGCCGTGATGGAAGTGTTCGTATTGGTGACGTTGCTCAAGTCATGCGAACTCAAGCGGAACGCTCAGAGTTGGTGCGGTACGAAGGAAAGCCCGCAGTTCTTTTGGCAGTAATGAAAGCTGAAGGAGCTAATACGCTTGACTTAGTAGACGAGATAAATAGCTACATTATTAATCGCAATAGTTTTGAATCATTAACGGGCGTCCGTTTAGTTCTGATTGACGATCAAACAATTCCGACTCGAAGAGCATTATCTATTATGCAGAATAATGCCCTAATCGGCTTGATGCTGGTATTAGTTGTAGCTTGGGTATTTCTTGGATTTAAAATTGCTGCGCTAACAGCTATGGGTATCCCATTTATTTTGGCTGGGACATTCTGGATTCTGCAGGGCTTGGACCAGACATTAAACGTTACTGTATTGCTTGGAGTTGTAATTGCTTTGGGTATGTTGGTGGATGATGCTGTAGTCATAGTTGAAGCAATTTACTATCGCCTAGAGCGTGGGTTCAGTGGCCTCGATGCCATTATTGATGCTTTACGAGAGACCGCCTCCCCCGTTTTGGCGGCCGTCCTAACAACTACAGCCGCTTTCATGCCACTCATGTTGTTGCCTGGGATTCTCGGTAAATTCATGATGGTGATACCACTTGTTGTATCTATTGCACTTTTGATCAGTCTGGTCGAAGCATTTTGGATGTTGCCCGGTCATGTATTGAGTGCTGGTACGCTTCTAAATCATCAGGGGCGGGTGCAGATGTTTAGAACTCGATTGAATCGAGGAATCCGGCATATTTATACCCGGCTATTGATTAAGTCTTTGCGTAAGCCTCTAATAACATTAATAATTTCATTTTCCGCACTTGCTGGGGCGATAGGCTTATTAGCAAGTGGACAGATTCGAGCAGACTTTTTTGCTTCAGACCCGATACGTGTTTTTTACGTCAATGTAGAGACTGAAATTGGTACAAGTTTAGAGAAGACCCTTGATCTGACTGTGGAAATCGAACAGGTTATCCGCTCCAAACTGAAGGTAAACGATGCTCGAGGAATTGTCGCTTATGCCGGGCAGCAGTTTACAGAGACTGCGCCCTTGCGCGGAAGTCATCGGGGCCAAGTATTAGTCGGATTGCAGCCAGACGGGCGCGAAGTTTCAGATATCGTGGATAGTATGCGGGAAGCCGTATTACGCGTACCCGGGCCGTCTCGCGTTACTTTCCTAGAGTTAGCCGGCGGTCCTCCTACTGCTAAACCAATATCCATTAAAGTCCGCGGGTCAGATTTTAGAGAGCTTCGATCTGCGGCTGATCAAATCAAAATAATCCTTTCCCAGACTGATGGAATCACTGATATCACGGACGATGCGCAGGATGGACGTTTCGCCTTGCAGTTGAAATTAGATACTGAGCAGGTGGCACGGACTGGACTGATTCCAGCAGATATTGCACGTAATGTCCGTATCCTAGTTGACGGCGAGATTGTCGCATCAGTTCAAGATGAAAGTGAGACGGTTGATATTCGTGTTGTCGCTAGAGAGGGCCAATTTGCATCGCCGGCACAATTGCTAGGTGTACAACTACCAAGCCCGGGCGGGAATATGATTGCTCTTAGCGAATTAGTTGATGCTGAGCGATCGCCCGCCCTCGGAACTATTAGGCATTACAATTTCCGGCGTACCATTACTGTTGAAGCGGATATCGATTCTGAAACGACTGATACTGTTACCGCAAATCAGTCTGTAATGAATGTGTGGAGTGATCTCCAATCAGTCTATCCGAACGTGAACCTCGATTTTTCGGGTGAGCTGGATGATATTCAGGAAAGCTTGGACGCTATTGCGATTTTATTTCTTTTTGGCTTGGGTGTCATGTACCTCATTTTAGGGACAAAATTTAAAAGTTATGGACAACCTTTGCTAATTCTGGTGACCGTTCCTTTGGCGTTTACTGGCGTTACTCTAGGACTTTTTGTAACCGGAAATCCCTTGTCTTTGTTTACATTATATGGGGTGGTGGCTTTATCGGGCATTGCTGTTAACTCAGCTATCGTGTTGATCAGTGCAGCTAATGATAGGTTGCAAGCGGGGATGAGTTTGAGACATGCCATTTTGTATGCGGGGCGTCGACGAGTGGTACCTATTGTGATTACAGTGATGACTACGATAGCCGGATTATTTTCATTGGCAGCAGGCCTGGGTGGCTCATTTTTAATTTGGGGTCCGGTAGCGACAGCGATTGTCTGGGGTCTTGGTTTCAGCTCAGTATTAACCCTGTTTGTTGTACCAGTTCTGTACATGATTACTGGAAAGCGACGTGAAATCAGGTTGAATCCGTATCTTGAAAAAGGATCATTGAGCCCATAACTAATTACTGAGGTGCCATAACGGGCCTCACTAATTAATTAGCTCTGTCGTAAAGAAGAGCATATAACTTGATCGCTTTAGGAGGATCACATGACAATAGACCTTTCGCCTTTATATCGTACCGCAATTGGTTTTGACCGGTTAGCGGGAATGCTTGAGACAGCAAATCGAGTGGAGACAGCAGGATATCCGCCATACAACATCGAAGTGACTGGTGAAGATGAGTACCAGATTACCATGGCAGTTGCCGGCTTCATGGACGATGAGTTATCAATTGAGTCTAAGCAGAATGAATTAACTGTATCGGGCCAGAAAGTTGAGACCCCTGAGGAGCAAAAGTTTTTGCATCGTGGTATTGCAAACCGGAGCTTTGAAAGAAAGTTTCAGTTGGCAGATCACGTCTTTGTCAAAGGCGCTCGATTAGATTACGGCTTGTTGCACGTTGAGCTTTACAGAGAGCTTCCCGAAGCTCTTAAGCCTCGAGCGATATCAATTGAAACTGGGAAGCTGATAGAAAGCTAGTTCTGATAGTGAAAGGTCCGGTTCCCTCCCGGGCCTTTTTTTTGAGTGAGCCGCGAAAAAAATTACTGGATCCCAAGAGGCAAACATTTTTACGTGATTTTAAGGGGGAATGTTGGCAGCCAAATTGTATAAGCACCTTGCCGTAAACTTTGTCAGTCAGATAAAATATTTAAGGATAAACTAAGCTCGGGCTGAGCTGAGCTGATCTTTTCGACTTTACCCTCAGAAAAATATGGGAAGGTTAACAAGTTAAGTAGTATTATTGGGACCTACTGTTTTCCAGAATAACTAACTCTTTCTGAAAACCTGATG
This sequence comes from uncultured Pseudomonadales bacterium, assembly GCA_964520465.1. GTDB lineage: Bacteria > Pseudomonadota > Gammaproteobacteria > Pseudomonadales > Litorivicinaceae > HIMB30. Next base: position 16,565 of record CAZFNA010000038.1, read on the forward strand.
GAAAATAGTAACCTCGGAGGGTGAAATGAAAATCTTGAAAGAACTGACTC
>CAZFNA010000039.1:0-5109 GCA_964520465.1 uncultured Pseudomonadales bacterium
GATAATGTTTATCATATTTGGATATTGAAAAGTCAAACGCTTTGCCGCTTACGGCACCGGCTTCACAATTCAGGATCATTGGAGATGCTGATACCTTAGGTAGACAAAATAACAACATTAGCAACATTGATATGAAGCTTCGGGCATTTCTCATTAATAGTCCTTCGGCTCCGACCACTATTCGCCGCTGCTGTGAAAATCCAAGGTAGTTGTCAAATCTACATCAATTGGTGACTAACAACACTGACCTGTTTCCGCGATCAAAGTTATTCGTGATTTCTCTCGGCCAATTTACGATACCTTCTAAAGCGTCCCTTAAAGTGGGTTCTGGAAGATAGTCTACCAAAATCACGGAGATACATTTATTCCAGTTGGGCAGTCAACATAACTGTTACCCCCATCCTAATGAACTCAAACAATTGGCCCAGGACGCTCTGCCAAGCTGAGAATTCTTAGGCTTTTAAGTCCCCAGACCGGGGGGGGGAATGATCCAAATAAACTAACAAGAAATGGTTTTGAATATAAAATGGTGGGTCGTGCGCGATTCGAACGCGCGACCAATTGGTTAAAAGCCAACTGCTCTACCAGCTGAGCTAACGACCCACACCGGCGGATTATAGTTAATCCTGTGGCGGGCGTATGATACCGGCGTCAACAAATTTCGCAAGCAACTTCAAACATTTTTTATACATGGGGCGAAATTCCTAGCTGGTATCTTGTCGGATCATTCAGTCCAGCATCTAAAAAGCCTTTCCTGCGTAATCTACATGCATCACAAACTCCGCAAGCCGCACCATCATCATTTGCCTGGTAGCATGAGACTGTCATTCCATAATCCACACCGAGGGCAGTTCCACTCTTCACGATATCTGACTTTGACATAAGCATGAGTGGGGCCTCGATTACCCACCTTGAATCGTTATCAACAGATGCTGTTGCAACGTTTGCAAGTATTTGAAACTGCTGAATGAATTCTGGCCTGCAGTCCGGATAGCCCGAATAATCTACAGCGTTTGCTCCGATGAATAAATGCGTAGCACCAATTACTTCGCCGTAACCTAATGCAATCGAAAGAAAAATAGTATTCCGCGCCGGAACATAAGTCACTGGAATGCCACTTTCTGAGACCCCTCCAACTGGAACGTCTATGTTATCAGTCGTTAGAGCCGATCCACCGATTGCGCCCAAGTCAACGCGAATCATCTTGTGTGGGTGATCTCCGAGAGCTTCCGCAATACCAGTAGCAGCTGCTAATTCGGAGTTATGCTTCTGACCGTAATCAAATCCAATGGTATAACAATCAAAGCCCCTCGCCTTCGCCATAGCAAGCACCGTTGCCGAATCCAGACCCCCTGATAGCAGAACCACTGCTTTTGATCGCTCACTCATCGCCCGATCTCTTCGCCCCAAATCTGTTTATGTAATTGTAATTGCAATCTAAACGGATACTGCGACGCAATCACCAGCTCGGCCAACCGTTTTATACTCATTTGGCCGAAAGATGGGGAAATCCAGATAACTCCAGAATTTAATACTCTGGGTTGTAAACTACAGAACATTTCAAGCCAACGAAAATCGTCCTCGTCTGTAATGACAACCTTCACCTGATCTTTTAGCTCTAATAAGCTTAAATTAGACAACAAATTACGATGATCTTCTCCAGAGCCTGGTGTTTTTAGGTCAAGAACAATAGAGGTGCGCCGATCAACATCGGAGATATCCATCGCACCAGAGGTTTCTAGGGATACAAAGAATCCAGCGTCGCATAACGCCTTCAAAAGAGGCCAGCAGTTTGGCTGCGCCAGAGGCTCACCGCCGGTTACGCAAACATACTGGGTACCTGATTGTTTTACTGTATCGACCAAGTCATTCAGAGTAGCCATTTCACCACCACTAAATGCATAAGCGCTATCACAGTAGTTACAACGTAGGGGGCAGCCAGTAAGTCGAATAAATGTAGTTGGTAATCCCGAAGTGAGAGCTTCTCCTTGAAGGCTAGTGAACACCTCCGTTATGCGAAGACTCATGGGCTGGGTCATAGAGCCCTCAGTTCACCTTTTCGAGTTCACGGGATGCTAGTCCGGCCTCAACACTCTCTGGCGCCTGCTCAATAACTTCTTGCAAAATCTTCTGCCCATTAAGTACATCCTGGTTTTTTATTAGTAACTTACCGAGCTTTACCTTCACTTGAAGGATCCGCTGGTAATCAGGTGCGACCAAGGTAATATTCTTAAATTCTTCAATCGCCTCGACGTCTTGCCCCAGCGCATCAAAAACCTGCCCTCGCCAATAATTCGCATCCAAAACTAATTCACTATCTGGATATCCAACTACGAAATCTCCCATCGCTATCAGTGCGTCCTCAAACTGGCGCTCTCGTATCAATTCAAATGCTGCCTTGTATGCATCCTGATCTGAGAGTTCTGGAGCCGTCGTAGGCTCTATGACAGCTTGAGAGCCATCAGCTGGGTCAACCAGCGTAGCCAACGGCGCGTTGTGTTGGTTAGCAACCGTCTGTTTTTGTATTCGAACCAATTCCCCTAGTCGCTGATCTAAATCTAAATAACGAGTTTTTTGATCGGACGACATTTCATCAAGCTGGTAAGACAGTTCTTCCATCAATCCACGCAGCGCTTGGGTCTCCTGGCGTAACTGCTCAATCTGAAGAAGTAACTCACCGCGGGACTGCCGTAAAGGATCACTAATCGGGGGGTCTTCTGCGCTAGCAACCAGCGACGCCATGGTCAATACGATGGCGGCGCCTGCATTTAGGAATTTCCGCATCAATTATTGATAAATCAGCTCAACTCTCCGATTACGAGACCAACCGTTTTCATCTCTCGACAGCGATAAAGGACGCTCTTCACCATAGCTCACTGATTCTATCTGTGAGCGCTTCACTCCCTGTATCACCAAATAACGAGCTACAGCATTTGCACGCCGCTCAGCAAGCGCCAGGTTGTACCCACGAGTCCCACGCTCATCTGCGTGACCCTCTAAACGGACCTTAGCTGTCTCGGCAACAGAAAGATATTTCGCATGAGCATCAAGATCATCCAATGAATCTTGCTTTAAATCTGATCTGTCAAACTCAAAGAAAAACAATGTATCCGCAGCCATCGCACTTTTCCGCAAGCTCTCCGCAGACCGCTCTGCTGCTTCCCGAGCTTCACGCTTTTTCCTGTCCGCCTCAGACTCAACCGACTTCGACTCCGCTGGTGCCGCCGCCTGACTTGAACTAGGTTTTACTTTGGCCTCGGCCTTGGCTGGAGCCACAACTTGCTCATTAACCTGGCCCGCACAACCTGCGAGAACACCCAGAACTATTGCGATCCCTAAAGTTCTTGCCTGCTTAAAAGTACTCATTCCGACACCCCTGTTTTTTGAATTCGATGAAAATAATGTCTAAACCTAATTAAAATATGGGCTCCACGCAGGCTCCCGTACGCTCTCACTAATGGAAGGTAACCGAACTCGGACCCTCCCGTCCATTGAAACAAGGCCTAACAGCCCCCTTTCTTGATCAGAAGTGGCATAAATTAACATAGTTCCATTCGGAGCGACACTCGGAGATTCATCCAAATCAGTCTCCGTCAAGATTCTAATTTCTCTCGTCTTTCTATTCATTCGAGCTATGTGAAAACGTTTATTTGCGCGATGAACAAATACAATACTTTCACCATCGGGTGTAAAGCTACCATTTGAGTTGTAATCACCATCAAAGGTAACTCGTTTCACAGACTTATCTACCACGTTCATCATATACAACTGCGGCTTGCCCCCTCGGCTTGAGGTGAACATGATAGATCGCCCATCAGGCGACCATGAAGCCTCCGTATCTATCGCAAAATGGTTTGTCATTCTTCTCAGTTCACCCGTACGGAGATTGGCAATATAGATCTCAGGGTTTCCGTCTCGCGACAATGTCAATACTAATTTTCGTCCGTCTGGACTAAATGATGGGGCACTATTTAAACCTGGGAATTCGGAAACCTTTTGAACTTCTCCCGAAGCAAGCGTTTGTACATAAATCCCAGCGCGCTTACCCCGAAAGCTCATATATGCCACTCGCGATCCGTCAGGAGACCAGGATGGAGATAGTATTGGCTCCGACGATTGAAAAATCGTACGAGGACGACCGCCATCTGCATCTGATAAAATCAACTTAAAGGTTTGGTCCTTTTCCGAGCGTCGCTCTGCTGACACATAAAGCAATCGCGTCGAAAAAATACCTTTAATACCAGTAAGAGCCTCATAAATTCGGTCTGAGATATAATGACCCACATCACGGAGCGAATCCGTTGAATTAGGAATGCGTTCGGCAAACAACGTTCTTTCGCCATAGATATCGTGAAGACCATAACGCACGAGCAGTCCTCGACCATCTCGCTCAACAGATCCAACTACCGTATATTCTGAATCAATTGCTCGCCAATCTCGATAAAAAATTTGATCGTCAGGGCCTGGTAGAGAGAGCATGGTGTCACGGCGTACGCGAATAAACTGTCCGCTTCGCTCAAGATTTGATTCAATCAAACGAGCTAAATCGACATCAAAGGCTCCAGCACTTTTTACACGAAAAGGAACAACTGCGATCTTAATTGGCTTCTCCGCGCCGCGAGTGATTTCAATCACCAGCTCAGCACGAGCCGGGAGCGAAATGGAAAGAGCTAGTAATAGCCATATAAATAAACGCATTAATCCTCCGGTCTGAACTTGACGGTCAGTGTTCTAAATTTTTCTTCAAAGGTCGCTGCCTCAAATTGTCTTACTTCATCAAACGGAGCAGCACGCTTAACTGCAGTAATAGCCGAGCGGTCAAACAATACATCACCACTCGTCTGAAGGACACGAACATCGACTAGCTCGCCATTAGAGGCCAAAGACATACGAAGATACACTTCCAAGCCGCCAGAGAATGCGACTGGTCGCCGCCATGCTCGAGTAATCCGAGTGGTCATTGCATCCAATACATTTGCCGCCGCCTTCTCGGAAGCTAATGCATTCAATATAGCAAGTTCAGCGTCTTCTTTTTCCTTAAGCTCCTCAAGCGCTCTAGCCTCAGCTTTCTGGAATGCTTTCTCAATAGCCCTTTCTTTCTCACGAAGT
>CAZFNA010000039.1:5209-11918 GCA_964520465.1 uncultured Pseudomonadales bacterium
CCTTTTTCTTGGCATCAGCCTTTTTCTTGGCATCAGCCTTTTTCTTGGCATCAGCCTTTTTCTTGGCATCAGCTTTTTCTTTCGTTTTTCTTAACTCTTTTAGTTTTTGTTCTTCAATCTTAGCCTCTCTCGCTTCAGCATCGCGTCGTTTTTTCTCCTCAACCTCTCGTTCTAAACGATCTATTTCTTCCTGCTTTGATTTAGCTAGCGCTTTAGCCGCAGCAGAGGGAGCAAAGGTTAATTCCGTAGCCCGAATTATAAGAACGGGCGGAGGTGTAATAGTTTTGGCCTCCGGAGACACTGCAAAAAAAAATGTAGATAACAGAATAATGTGCAAACCAAAGGCAAGCACTAGGGGACGAACAAGATTTTCGCCCCGACGATCCATTAGGGCGTAACCACTTCAAGTTGAAATTCCGAACCACCCACCTCTTGTATCCCGGCGAGTACTTTCATCGCCTCACCATAAGATAAATCTTGATCTCCACGAAACTGGATTGGAGTATCAGGCTTCGCAGCTAAAACCTTAAATATTCTATCTTTCACCGTAGCAAAAGAAAGAACCTCATTTTCATCTCCGAGATTTAAGTGAATGGATCCATCCTCTTTAACCGACACTGATAGTGGCTCAACATTGGAATCCACGGGCAAGGGTTCAGCATTGACTTCAGGCAGCTCTATCACGATGCCTGGCGCCAGCATTGGTGCTGTAACCATAAAAATAACTAATAGCACCAGCATTACATCAATGTATGGCACGACGTTGATTTCAGATACGAGCTTTTTCCGATTACGCCGCGAAAGTCTGGCCATCATTCGCTCCGCTGATGAACGCGCCGATGCAAAATAGCCGCAAATTCATCCGAAAAATTTTCATAAGCAATCGCAAGGCTATCGACTTTTGAATTAAATCGGTTGTAAGCGATTACCGCAGGAATCGCTGCAAAAAGACCAATGGCTGTAGCCACCAAAGCTTCTGAAATTCCAGGTGCGACTGCTGCCAAGGTTGCCTGCTTTACTGCAGCCAAACCCCGGAACGAATTCATAATACCCCAAACCGTTCCAAACAAACCGATATAAGGACTGATAGAACCTACGGTAGCCAAAAACGGCAAATGCTCTTCAAGTCGCTCCTCCTCCTTAGCCCTCGCCACACGCATAGCTCGATGTACTCCTTCCATTACCGCATCTGGATCAGATCTTACATCCTGCCTTAGGCGTGTAAATTCCTGAAAACCCCCCTTAAAAACCGCCTCTAAGCCAATCAAATTTGGTGAAGTCGCAACTTGTTTGTATAAACCAACGAGCTCTGCTCCACTCCAGAAAGTATCTTCGAATAACCGCGCATGTTTTTGGGCCCTTGAAAGCACTCGTGTCCTTTGAAATATTACTACCCATGAAAAAATGGATGACATCATCAATATGACTATCACCATTTGCACAACTGGGCCCGCGTTAAGCACTAGGCTCAAGATTGAAAGTTCTTCAGACATTATTTTTTCTCAGCTTTGATTTGTAATTGGTTCAGAAGTAAATCTGGTATTGGCCGCGGCCGCTTTGTATCCATAGAGACACAGACCACTTCTACTTCTGCGTTCACTAAAAGAACTCCATCACTGACCCGAGTTGCCTGGTGTACAAAATTAACCCCCGTTGGACGTGTTGTTTGAATAACACAACTCACTGTCAGAATATCATCCAAGCGCGCCGATAGCCTATAATCAATCGAGACGTGTCGAACTACGTAAATCAGATTCTGTTCGATCGTAACAGATTGCTCAATCCCAATACTGCGCAAAAACTCAGTACGGGCTCGCTCAAAAAATTTTAGGTAGTTCCCATAAAAAACAATGCCGCCCGCATCGGTATCCTCAATATACACACGAACAGGAATTTCAAAGACCATCAAGATTTCTGAAACAAATCATTTGTCCCATCATTAAGGCCCACCACAGCATAGCCCAATTGAGTCAACGTACGCCCACGGGGCGTTCGGTGAAGGTACCCCTGCTGAATCAAATAAGGCTCAATCACTTCTTCAAGAGTTCCGCGTTCCTCTCCCAACGAGGTGGCTAGCGACTCGATCCCCACCGGACCACCGTCGAAATGGTTTGCTAAAACAGATAATAGCTTTCGATCCATCTCATCAAAACCGCGGACGTCAACATGCAATAAATTTAAAGCATCATCCGCCACTTGCTTGGTAATTACACCGTCCGCTCGCACCTCAGCGAAATCACGCACTCTACGCAGAAGTCGATTGGCAATCCGCGGAGTACCCCGTGATCGTTTAGCTATCTCAGAAGCGCCACCAACATCGCATTTAACGCCCATCAGACTAGCGGACCTAGACGTAATTTTTGCTAAATCAGGCACTGAGTAAAACTCCAATCTCTGTACGATACCAAATCTGTCTCTGAATGGACTAGTTAACAATCCCGCGCGTGTAGTCGCACCAACCAGGGTAAAAGGAGGTAAGTCCAGTTTAATCGATCGTGCAGCCGGTCCATCGCCAATCATTATATCAAGCTGATAATCCTCCATCGCCGGATATAAAACTTCTTCAACTGATGCCGAGAGCCTATGAATCTCATCAATAAAAAGCACATCACCAGACTCAAGATTAGTCAATATTGCCGCCAGATCACCTGCCCTCTCGATTACTGGCCCGGAGGTAGACTTTAATGAGGCACCCATTTCATAGGCGACAATATTTGCTAGCGTTGTCTTACCCAGGCCTGGTGATCCAAAAATCAATGTGTGATCAAGTGGCTCTTTTCTACCCCTAGCTGCCTCAACAAATAACTGCATCTGATCACGAACTTTCGGTTGCCCCTCATACTCTGCAAGAGTTTTTGGTCTAACGGCTCGCTCAACGCGCACATCTTCGCCCAACGATTCACTCTCAACGAGTCGATCATCAGTCATGGTTTTTTAAGCATTTGTTTGAGACTAGCGCGAATCAGTGTTTCAGGAGTTGACTCAAAATCTATAGGCAGTTTACTGGTGGCGTTTCGAGCCTCAGCCTCTTTGTAACCAAGCGCTATCAACCCTAAAACAGCATCTTCAACTGGAGATACTTTTTGCTCTGTTGAAGTTCTGCCAGAAGACGTTAACCGTCCACGCAGCTCAACCAACAAACGTTCGGCTGTTTTTTTCCCCACTCCTGGCAGCCGAGTCAACGTCACAAGATCATTCCCTTCAACAGCGAATGCCAGTTCATCCCCCGATAGTCCCGACAAAATACTAATTGCAAGCTTTGGACCTACCCCAGAAATCTTTATCAGGATTCGAAAACATTCTCGATCCCTAGCTGTGAGAAACCCATAAAGTAGTTGCGCATCTTCTCTAACCACAAAGTGCGTTAGCAGAGTAATCTTATTCCCAACTGCTGGTGCTTCACATAGCGTACTAATTGGACATTCGATTTCATAACCCACGCCATGAACATCGACCACCATCGCTTGACGCTCGATATTCAGTAAAATCCCCGTTATCTGGCTTATCACTTCCCGCCATCCTTTAATCTCCAGCGCCCACTGGATCGTGAACGAGTCGATAAACGACAGCTGGCTCCTAGTATTAAGCCCTCTTTACTGTATCCAGCACACAAGGCGATTCCCAAAGCATCTGCAGCATCCTCTCCAGGATTCTCAGTTAAATTAAGAATCCGAATAACCATTTTTTGCATCTGTAATTTACTAGCCTGACCTTGGCCACATATTGCCTGCTTAACGGTTTTAGCCGCAAATTCACTCACAGGAATGTCAGCACCGCCAGCAGCCAATAGCGCTACGCCCCGAGCCTGCCCCAATTTCAAAGCTGATTGGAAGTTTTTCGCGAGGAATACTTCTTCGACAGTGCATTCAGTCGGTTGAAGCCGCTCAATCACGTCTAATAAACCACGATGAAGAATTAGCAAACGATCCGGCATCACGCCAGAGCCTAGTTTTATAATACCGGATCCGAGATAAGTAATTTGACTACCCTCGACTTCGATTACACCCCAACCTGTTTTAATAGAGCCAGGATCAATACCCAGAATCCTGCGCATCAGGACAATGACTCGAGCAGCTCATCAGTGAAATTAGCATTGGTATAAACATTTTGAACGTCATCCAAATCTTCAAGCACATCGATAAGTCTCAAAACTTTTTGCGCACTTTCTTTATCAAGGTCTGCCGCAGTTGATGGGACAAGTGCAACTTCAGCTGACAAGATGACCACACCGGATGCTGTCAGTATATCTTTGACTTCAACCACGTTATTTTGCGTAGTCGCCACGTCAATTGAGCCATCATCTTGGATGATTATATCTTCAGCTCCAGCCTGGATCGCAGCCTCCATCACTGTATCTTCATCGCCAGTTTCAATCAGAATTTGGCCGCGCTTTGAAAATAAGTATGCAACAGACCCATCAGTGCCTAGATTGCCACCGTACTTATTGAAAGCATGGCGCACCTCAGCAACAGTCCTATTTTTATTATCAGTCATGACTTCTACCAATACAGCGACTCCAGCCGGACCATATCCCTCGTAGGTGAGCTCTTCCACATTGTCATTTTCACCGCCTCCGGCACCACGATCCACTGCACGCTGGATTGTATCTTTGGTCATATTAGCAGATAGCGCTTTATCAATTGCCACCCGCAGCCGGGGGTTATCACTTGGTTCACCACCTCCCATCTTGGCGGCAATAGTGATCTCTCGAATTAGCTTGGTAAAAACCTTACCTCGCTTCGCATCCTGCGCGGCTTTTTTATGTTTAATGTTGGCCCACTTACTATGACCTGCCATTATATAGTCTCCGTCTTATCCTTTCGAATTCGCATGCCGACTTCTGCCAACTGTTCAGGACTAACCGCGCCCGGTGCATCGGTTAGCAGACACGTTGCAGATTGTGTTTTTGGAAAAGCAATCACATCTCTTATAGACTTCGTGCCTAACATAAGCATCAACAACCTATCCAAACCAAACGCAAGGCCGCCATGAGGTGGTGCACCATAGTTTAGGGCATCGAGCAAAAACCCAAACTTCTCACGTTGTTCTTGAGGTGAGATGTTCAATACTTCGAATACGGCTTGCTGCATCTGCTGGTCGTGAATCCGAATCGAACCGCCCCCTAATTCTGTCCCATTCAAAACCATGTCATACGCACGTGACAAAGCATTCAAAGGAGCATCTTTCAACTCAGCGGAAGTCACGGTAGGTGCTGTAAACGGGTGATGCAATGCGGCTACTTGATCATTTCCAACATCCTCAAACATTGGGAAATCTACAACCCACACTGGCGCCCATTCGCGGCATGAAAAATTCAGATCTTCACCGACTTTTACCCGAAGCGCACCCAAAGCATCAGAAACCACACGCGATGAATCAGCACCAAAAAACAAGATATCTCCATCTTTTGCCTCAACTCGTGCTATCAAAGCCATGATTACATCATCAGGCATGAATTTTAGGATAGGACTTTGTAAGCCCTGTAAGCCATCAACAAGTTTATTGACCTTCACCCATGCCAGACCCTTTGCACCAAACTGCCCAACATATTTTGTGTAGTCATCGATTTCCTTACGGGAAATTTTCGCACCGCCAGGAACTCTTAATACAGCGACACGACCATTCTGATCATTGGCTGGACCAGCAAATACCTTGAAGTCAACAGATAACATTAAATCTTTTATATCAATCAATTCCAATGGAATTCTAAGGTCAGGCTTATCACTTCCAAAGCGCATCATCGCCTCAGCATAAGATATTTTTGGAAACTCACCCAAGTCAATATCCAGCACAGATCGAAATAAATCACAAATCATGGTTTCAGTTAATACCATTACTTGTTGTTCATCGACGAATGACATCTCAAGATCGATTTGAGTGAATTCTGGCTGTCGATCAGCTCGGAGATCCTCATCACGAAAACACTTTGCGATTTGGAAGTATCGATCCAAACCGGAGACCATTAATAATTGTTTAAATAATTGCGGTGATTGTGGGAGCGCAAAAAATTCACCTTTGTGAACACGAGACGGCACCAAATAATCTCGTGCGCCCTCAGGAGTTGCTCGCGTAAGCACAGGCGTTTCGACATCAACAAAGCCATGATCGGTCAAGAAATTACGGATAAAGCTTGTGACGCGAGATCGCAACATCAAGTTTTTCAACATTTCAGGCCTACGCAAATCCATATAACGGTGCTTCAGTCGAACTTCTTCACCAACCTTGACGTGATCATCCAACTGAAACGGGGGCGTATCAGAAGTATTTAAGACTGAAACCTCACGTCCCAACAATTCAACTTCACCAGTTGGCATCTCGGAATTCACAGTACCCTCTGGCCGCGTACGAACTAACCCAGTAATTTGCATCACCCACTCAGATCGTGCACGGTCTGCTGTTGCGAAGGCATCCTCAGCATCGGGGTCAACAACCACCTGCATCAAACCTTCACGGTCCCGAAGATCCAGAAAAATCACGCCACCATGATCACGGCGGCGGTGTACCCAACCACAAACCGTGACGGTGTGACCAATATTCTTTACATCGAGGTTGCCGCAATAGTGGGTACGCATGAATCATAGTTCCTTTTGTAAGTTGGCCTAGGCTGCCGGATCCGTTTTATTTGGTGATTTTTTTTTCGTATCTGAAGACTTTTCTGAAGACTTTTCTGAAGACTTTTCTGAAGACTTTTCTGAAGACTTTTCTGAAG
>CAZFNA010000039.1:12018-16516 GCA_964520465.1 uncultured Pseudomonadales bacterium
ACTTACTACCCTCACCCTCTGGGGCGTCAGCATCGCCTCCTAAGTTCTTCTTTTTATCTCCTGTTTTGAAGTCAGTTTCGTACCAGCCGCTGCCTGTCAGACGAAATCGTGGGGCACTAATCTTCTTCTTCAATGCTAACTCACTACAACTTGGGCAGTGCGTCAGAGGAGCATCTGATAATTTTTGCAATGCATCACATGCGTGATTACATGCAGTGCAAAGATATTCATATATTGGCATCTTGACCTCGACCAAAGTTACGCCAAAGGCGTAGAAGTGTAACGGTCATTGGCTAATCCAAAAACCCGCAACGATAAAATGTGGGCAATAAAGCAACTTTAAAGCGCCCTGTCTCTTTCAGCCAGATTCTTATAAAGCATTTCCAGCGCAGCAATCACGGATTCTTGACGAATATCTGAACGATTCCCCTTTAAGTTTAGTTTTTGGCTGCGCACACACGTTTGGTCAGCAATAGCTATCCAAACTGTTCCTAAAGGCTTATCTGGAGTGCCGCCATCTGGCCCTGCAACTCCTGTTATTGAGATTGCCCAGTCAGAACCGACAAGATACCTTGTCCTTACCGCCATTTCAGAAGCGACCTCTTGACTAACTGAGCCAAAAGACAAAAGTGAGTCTGACCTAACTCCTAAAACTTCTGATTTAATAGTATTAGAGTAGGCTTGGATACCCCCTAGAAAATAGGCTGAAGATCCTGATAGCTCGGTCAAAGCAGCACCTAGCAGTCCACCGGTGCAACTTTCTGCCACTGACACTGTTTCTTCGCGCTTAATTAAAAGACTCGCAATAGACCTCGTGCAGACCAAAATATTTGAATTCATAGCGCAAGACCTCTCCTTTTCTTTAGAATGCCACTATGGAAAATAAAGCACTAATGTCTCAGCACACACCAATGATGCAGCAATACCTAGCAATTAAGGAAAATTATCCGCAGGCGCTTGTATTTTATCGTATGGGTGATTTTTATGAACTTTTCTTTGATGATGCCAGGGTCGCTGCAAGAACCCTAGCAATCACTCTTACTAAACGAGGCCAGTCCGCCGGGGAACCGATTCCTATGGCCGGAGTCCCCTACCATGCGGCGGAAAACTATCAGGCTCGGTTACTTAACGCAGGACACGCTGTTGTAGTCTGCGAGCAAGTTGGAGGAGCTGGAGAGACAAAAGGGCTAGTAGCCCGAGAAGTAACACGCATTTTAACTCCAGGGACTGTTACTGATGACGCTTTTACTGAGTCGATACGAGAACTATGGGTTGCTGCCTTAAACAGTCATGGACTCACGTTTTCAGCCGCTTTGGGTTCTGTTTCCCGTGGCGAAATCCTCATTTATGATGGACTTTCAAGAAGCGAGCTGGATAGTCTTCTAACGCGTATCGAGCCTAAAGAATTATTAACCCAGCATGTCGATCTTCCAAATATTCAGACGCGACTAGTTGATTCACCATCCTGGCATTTCAGTCTAGATCAACTGTCACGTGAGCTCGACCGTGCCTATCAAGTTAAAGACCCCAGCGGACTTGGTCTCAGTGATGCAAGCGATCAGGGTTTAGAGGCAACAGCGGCTCTGCTCACTTACTTACACGATACTCAACGGACTGAATTGATTCACTTCTCGAAACCAAGGCTAGTTTGGGACAACGACACTGTCATCCTTGATAAAACCACACAAAATAATCTCGAATTGATCCGAACGTTAAAAGGGGAAAGAAAACATACACTTTTATGGGTTCTTGACCAAACATCTACCCCGATGGGCGGCCGTGAATTAGCCCGTTGGGTCACATCGCCCTATCGTGATCAAGCCATCCCTGAACAACGACTAGCCATTATCAGCGCTTTAATTCACTCTGGTCTAGGCCCTACTATTAGGAAGCATTTAAAAGGCATCGGTGATATCGAGCGGATCGTAGCACGAATAGGATTAAGCTCGGCAAAGCCTCGCGATCTTTCTCGATTAAGAGACAGTCTCAGGGATTTACCTGAACTAAAATCTATATTATCCGAAGCTCGTGAACCTGAGGTCAAACGTCTTAGTGAGCAGGTTTTATTGCTCGAGGAGATCTATCAACTCCTAGCTCGTGCACTGGAGGAAGCTCCATCTGTTGTTATTAGCGCAGGTAATGTAATTCGTGAATACTACGATGGTGACCTGGATAATCTAAGACGCTTTTCACGAGATGCCGCAGGCCTTTTAACCGAAATGGAACAAGCAGAACGTTATGCTTCTGGAATTACTGGCCTAAAACTTGGATATAATCGTGTTCATGGATACTTTTTTGAGATCTCCAGAATAACATTGGCTACGCAGGATGCACCCTTACATTTTCAGCGCCGCCAAACTCTCAAAAATGCTGAGCGATTCACAACCCCAGAACTTAAGGCATTTGAAGACAAGGCGCTATCGGCTGAAGCCCAAGCATTAACCCGCGAAAAATTGCTATATGAAGCATTATTTAAACCCCTTACGGATGCGATTAATAGCCTCAAAGCTCTTGCCCAAAATTTATCTGCACTGGATGCTCTGAATAGCTTAAGTGAAGTTGCTTCGTCATATGGGTGGACGCAGCCCTCTCTCTCCAAGTCGCTAGAGATATCAATTATTAAAGGTCGCCATCCCGTCATAGAAAAAGCCAATGATGATCCATTCGTACCAAATGACACGTTGTTAAATAGTGCTCAATCACTTGCCTTGATTACCGGCCCGAATATGGGTGGAAAGTCAACTTATATGCGGCAGACGGCATTAATCACAGTACTTGCCCGGATTGGAAGTTTCGTCCCAGCTGAACATGCGATAATTGGACCTATTGATCGAATCTTTACTCGGATTGGCGCGTCAGATGATTTAGTTGGTGGCCGATCGACGTTTATGGTCGAGATGGCAGAGACAGCTACTATCTTATCTGAGGCTACTGCGAAATCTTTAGTATTGATGGATGAAGTTGGTCGTGGAACGAGTACGTACGATGGATTAGCTATAGCCAGGGCAACTGCTGAGACTTTGGCACAACGTCACGCATTAACGCTATTTGCAACACACTATTTTGAGCTAACACATTTACCAAAGAGCGAACCTTCTATCTTTAATACTCATTTTACAGCACAAGTAAAAGGTGAAAAAATTACATTCTTACATCGTATAGAGGAGGGCCCTGCCTCGAAAAGCTACGGTCTCCATGTTGCTCGGCGCGCCGGCTTACCTAATGAAACCATCGAACAAGCAGCTACTTACTTGGCTATGCTTGAGTCTCAGCGGTTAGGTTTACTTCAAGATGATACGCCTCAAGTAGACCTATCTAAACAGTCGCCTGATCCATTGATCAGCCAGATTGCTCACATAGAGTTAGATGAGGTATCACCCAGAGAAGCTTGGTCAATACTTGAGTCACTTGTCTTAAAAGCAAAGGAGTCACTTGGCGATTGATCAACAAACGAATAGAATCTTGTCCGCACAAAGGAGAGAACTATGACATTTGTTGTTGTCGATAACTGCATACGCTGCAAATACACTGACTGCGTGGAAGTATGCCCTGTCGACTGCTTCTACGAAGGGCCCAACTTTCTGGTCATTAATCCAGATGAGTGCATCGATTGTGCTCTATGTGAACCTGAGTGTCCTGCTGGTGCAATTTTGTCCGAAGATGAATTATCTGATGACCAAAAGCCGTTTATAGAAATCAATGACGAACTATCACGCGTATGGCCGAATATCACACAGAGCAAGGATCCACTCGCAGATGCAGACAAGTGGGATGGTGTTGACAATAAGATTCACCATCTTGATCGTGGTTAAGCTTAGGCATGCAGGTGTCTTGGGTCGACTCGCTAAGAGAGCAGACGTGACCCTGCTTACATAGATTTGACTTATCCCTCAAAGAGGTCTTAGATTTGTTTCAAACTACGAGCAGTACCTCAAAATCCTTACAGTTCAAACTATAGAATTAAAGATCAATTTCATACCAGAATCAAAATTATCTGATTGCGTAAAATTAGTTTGCCGATCACGTCAAACCAGTGAACAGATTTTTCTTTAGAATAATCGATGGAGTCTAAATTTTAGCTATAGTCGTGTCTCATTCATTGCCCCGGCTATAGTAGTCAGATTACATCACGCAACCCTTTCTTAAGCCAAGATTATCTATTTCTTAAATTATCTAATTCATACTAGGATCTTTCAGGTAGAAGGTAGGCCTACAAATCGCGTTTTGGCAACAACGACAAGGGATTAATTGGAGTGCCCTGCCTTCTGATTTCAAAATGAAGCTTCACGCGATCCGTTCCAGTCGAGCCTATTTTAGCCACAATCTCGCCCGCCTTGACAAGGTCGCCCACTTTAACTTTCAAGCTCTGATTATGCCCGTAAGCACTCAGCAGTTTTTTATGGTGACTAATAATTATAAGGTTACCAAATCCAACTAAGCCATCACCAGCATAAACTACCCGGCCCGCCGCCGCCGCTCTAACCGGACTCCCAGTTCG
>CAZFNA010000040.1:0-16416 GCA_964520465.1 uncultured Pseudomonadales bacterium
TCAAGTAATATAACTTTCGGTGAGGCCTCGTTCGATGCTCAGTTATCAGTATGTTAGGGCTGCCATGGGAAAAGTACTGTTGAAAATGATCCTAAAGTTCCTGAGATCCAAGGCCAGCATTTTTATTACATTTATACCCAACTAAAAGATTACAAGGCTAACCGTAGATCCCATCAGATCATGACCTTAATGTCAGCAGGCCTAGATAAAAAATCAATGAAGCAATTAGCACAATTTTATTCTGAACAGGGTTGGGTTAGTCGAGCCCCTGAAGAATCGGTGGATGAAAAAATTGCCTCTAGTGCAATGACTGCGGGGCAGTGCACACAATGTCATGGTAACTACAAAGGAATCAATGGAATTCCCCGTCTGGCGGGGCAAAAGGAAAGTTATCTAGAAGAGACCATGCGTGCCTTTAAAGTGAAAGAAAGAATGAATGCAGGGGCAAAATCTGCCCTATTTGCGACTATGTCTGACTCTGAAATTAAGGCCGTCGCAAACTTTTTGGCGAGTCAGTAGAGTTGTTGTTCCGACCGACATTTTGGGCTAGTGCCCTAATAGCTTTAAGCTTGCACGTTGAGGTTGTTCAGTCGGCTGACATTTCTGCTTTAATTACGCAGTGTGATGGATGCCACGCTGGCGCAGTCGCTGCATCTGATCCCTCCGTTCCTAACATTAGAGGGCAGCATTTTTTCTACGTATACACGCAGCTTAAAGACTACAAAGCTGATCGTCGATCGCACGCTGTCATGACACCAATGTCTCAGCAGTTAGATAAGAAGCAAATGAAGTCGCTTGCTCAGCATTATTCAGAGCTGCCATGGGTGGCTTTGAAATCAGAAATTAGTGGTGCGAATGAAAAAAGGGCGTTAGAAATTCTGGGCTCTGGCGGCCGAAATGCCTGTCTCAAATGTCATGCAAACTTGATCGGACTCAATGGGACTCCCCGCTTAGCGGGCCAAAAAGCGACCTATCTGCGTTCTACAATGCTGGCATTTAAAAACAAAACAAGATTAAACGCGGGGGCAAAAAATACATTATTTAAAGATGTAACGGACTCCGATATTGACGCACTATCCAGCTTTATTTCATCCCAGTAATCTGTACTAGCTTGGGCGTTAAATTCTCGTTACTATTGTTCTGACAGGCGCTGAATTAGCAGCTTATTTTTTGTTTGTTTGGCATAATCTAAAGCAGTGTATCCTCGATTATCCAGACTGGTCATTATTGCGCCAGCCTGAAGTAATATTTCAACAGTTTTGAGGGCATCCTCGTTCGGAGTATCTGCAGTATGTCCGGCTGCCCACATTATCGGTGTTGTCTTATTTATGAATACTTCGTTTGGGTTAGCGCCAGCTTTCAGCAGCTCAGAAACTATCTTATGGAATCCTTTGGCTGCTGCGTAGATAAGGGCCGACTTGTTCGTCTTATCCTTTTTAAGAGGATCTGCTCCGGCCTTGAGTAGTCTTTTTACTGTTCTCAGATTCCCATCAAATGCAGCCTGAGATAGAGGCATCTCGTTATCTAAGGTCAATACATTTACTTCCACGTTTTGGTCTAGTAACCATATTGTTGTTTTTCGGCGATTATTCTTGACGGATTTAATGAGTGCCGTAGATCCGCGCAGATTTGGTTGATTAAGAAGCCCGCCTTTGGTGGTTAGATACTTCAGTATCTCGAGTTGACCGGCCCCGGCCGCCCTGATTACTGGGGTATTCGCTAGCCTATCCTTTACATTGATGAGTGCACCACGATTTAATAATTCAGTCGCCTCGGCCAGGCATCCTTTTTCACTCGCTTCAAGTAATAACATTGAGTATTCACGGATCAATGCGTCCAGACCAAGAGCTACTCGCTTATCTCTCACTCGATCACACACTATTTTGTTCTCGTCAGATTTATTGTGGCCTCCCGCCTCGACATGTGCGGGCATCATCGCAATACTAAAGGACATTAAAATAAGAGGGCAGGATATGAATCTAGTAATAGCCAAGGTTAGTTTCCCTAAATTTGTGTTGAGCTTTTGCGTAACGATATTTTTGGCTGTGCCCAGTGTTTGTGCTTCCGAGAATCTAGAAATGCCAGGCAGGATTCTGACAGTGGATTCTGTGGAATACCATATTTTTTGTACTGGAACGGGTGATTCCACAATTGTTTTTGAATCTGGATTGGGGGGCAACTACCTTGACTGGTCGCTGGTACAGCCACTCTTAAGTAACGAATCAGTTACGGTTTGCAGTTATGACCGGGCAGGTTACGGATGGTCATCGATGGGCAAGAAGCCTCGGCTTGTCAGTACAGCTGCAGATGAGCTTGCCGCTCTTATTAAAATCATGGAGATACCGAGGCCTATAACCTTTGTAGGTCATTCATATGGAGGACTAATTGGAGTTGCGCTTGCTAATCGAGAAGAGAATCCAATAGATGGAATGATTTTTCTCGACTCGATGCATCCTGATCAGTATGCGCGCTTTAAAAACGAAGCTGGAGTTGATGTTCCAACAAATCCATCGAGGGCGATCATTTTTTCTAGCCCAGAGGTTATCGGTTATGGATTGGCACCAGAGCAGGCTCGCCTGGCATATCAAATGTCTCGAAAAGATAAAGTTCGCTCAACTATGTACAACGAGCTAAGAAACGTTCGTCAGTCGATGGATTCAGTGAATTCCATGAACTGGTCGCTCATTCCCAGTTTGGTTCTTGTTCATGGCAGACGGGACTGGGATGGGCATGCCAGTGATGGACTGATGGAGGACGTTTGGCTCGATATGCAAGAAGATACTGCTAACAGATCAGGTGCTGAGTTAGTCGTGCTAGAAGGGGGGCACCAACTACAGCTCGATAACCCGGAAGATTGTGCTGAGCAGATCAGGATATTTCATAACCAACTTCTTTAGGTCATATTATCTGACAGTGATGGATGTGGTGAACCCATCGAGCTCTAGGCCCTTAATCCCCATTGAAAAATTTCCAACTCGCATGGGGACAAAATAGACTTCAATAGTCCCATCATCGTCATACTCAAGACCCCACAAGGTAGCTGTTTTAACTTCTAAGTCATTTATGACTACCTGGTCAATAAATAGGGAACGAAAAAAACCATCGGGAGACTGAACAAGATATTCATCACGGCCATCACTTGTCATTTTAAGCCTGTAAAATCGGCCTGCCTCGAGGATTAACTCTCTTATCGAGAATCCTTCTACTCCATCGATTTGGATTTCAGGAAGTCGCTTTGCTCGTTTTAGAATAGGCTCCGCAATTACTGTGCTGCTCAAAAATAAAACAGCATAGATGATTACTAAAAAGTTAGTTTTTTTCATTTGTTTCTCTATTTTTTAAAGTTACAAGCAGTTTCAGGTAGATCAACACCCAGCGTGTCAGCATAATTTTTCGGATGTAAGAACCCTTTGATGGGAGCTACAGATATTACAGCATTGTCTGTAGCTAAGAACATCGGCTGACGAAGCTGATTATTCCATGCCCGGAATGACCCGGTCATTCCCTTGTAAAGATCTACGGTTGCAGTCGAGTATTGTTGAAACAGACTCAACGTATCGAATGGATCGGACGCAGAAATATTTTTTGGCAAATTATTGGCTAAAAACTTAATGGATGCCCACGCCGCAAAATCTTCATCACTTATTGCTCTAGGAAAGGGGTCTTCTGATGCAAAGGAAAGTGCAGGTTGAAGCGTTGATTGAGCTGGGGCGCGCCAAATCTTTCGGCGGCCTGGTGCCATGCTCGCGGCGTTAGACCGACAGCTCCTACAATGGGTCGTGGTAGTCGTGTTTGGTATGGAATAAACCTCGAGAAATCTTTCTTGGAATCAAAGGCAACAACAATATCGTACGTAAGTCCATCAGAGAGAAACTTAAGATTATTTTTCTCTCTGTCTTGTGGATTTCTGGAGGTGGTGAACGGTCGAGCTGCTTTGATGTCCAGATTCAGCCGGGTAGCGCTTTTTTCAAAGCTCTTGAGAGACTTGAAATCCTGATCAGTTGTTCCATAGATGACCAAAATTTTTGTCCAGCTTTGGGCTTTGATCCATTGGGATAATGTATCCATATACATTCTTTGCGATGGAATAGTGTGGAACAGGTTTGATTGGCAGAGCTTACCTCTGAGCTCGTCGTCTCGATGCCTGGCGTTTACTAAAACGACGTCTTTGTCCACTGAATGTCTGACGGCTTGTAAAGTCATTTCTAGGGGCAGATCTAAGACGACTAAATCGCCGGGCATTATGTTATTAGTCATGATTTTCTTGAGGGAGGATGCTCCATTTACTTGGAGTGGTACAAATTCGAATTGGATTTTCGATGCTCTAGCTCTAGCTTTAGATTCTTTGATGGCAGCTAAAATTGCACGTTTAGGCCGCTCTCTTTTTATAAGAGTGTACCCTGTGTAGCTTTCTACTTTGTCGTAATGCTCGTCTACGTCCGTGTGAAGCCAGACAACTTTAATCGAGGAAGCAAATATGTTGGTTGACGAGCAAACGACAAGAAAAAGTGCAAATAGTGCTTGCTTAATTAACAACGAGGATGCCATAAGGCACTGCACCTGTTTTGACAGATCTGATCGCTTTCGCGCCTTTTGTATCTACAATAGTTATGTCGTCCGACAGTCCGTTTGCTACGTACAGCCTGTCTTCATCCTGACTGAGCGCCAACCCCCAGGCCCGGCTCCCCACAAGGACGTATTCCATGATCTGATGCGTGTTTGTATCGACAACAGCAATGTGGTTCGCCCTGCCGAGTGCGACGTAAGCCCTATCTCCTGACTTATTAATCAGTATGTCCACGGGGGTGACCTGCTCCTTCCGAAATCCTGGTGGATCAAAAATAATTGTGTCAGCCACTTCAAACGTCGCCATGTCTATCACATTTATGACACTAGCTAATTCCGCAGAAACCCACAACTCAGTTTCATCGGGAGTAAGAGCAAATCGACGAGGTCTAGTATCCACGATAATATCTTTGACGACCTCTTGTTTTTGGGTGTCTATGACATGAACCAAGTCGGCCACCTCCGACGCTACAAATACATATCGACCATCGCTTGTAAACTGAACTCCTTCGGGTTCTTCTCCTGTTTCATATTCCTGAAAAATTTCACCGCTCTGAAGATCCAATGCACTAGCAACCGAGTCTTCCTCGTTGGAAATATATAAGTCTTTACCATTCGGATGAAGGTCGAATGTTTCTGGCGCCCAAATATTTGTATAACGGGTTACAACCTCAAAACTTGGTAAGGCATACTCAAGTATCAGATCATCGTCGGCACATCCAACGTAGAACGAATTTTTGTTTTCTGAAAAATGCATGCCGCGTGGGCGACCACAGGTATCGATGGTTTTAATAAAGTCACCGTCTCCAGTGAGTACAGTAAAAGTGTTGGATCTCTCGTTACTAATGATTAACGTACTTTCACTACTAGCGACTGATGACCCTACACCAAATGAACACATGACCATTAACAACGTCAATAAACGATATAATCTATTCCTTTTTGCTGACCCAGTTAAATCCCAAGCTTTATGACAAGTATCCCACTTGTTTCTCACAAAGCAGATTGAAGACCAATCCCAGACTTTTTTTATGCGTTCTACTGGTGGAGAATTCATAACAATTCTGCCTCTTTTTTGATGACGAAGAAAAAAATTGGATGCCGTCATGTCCGCTTAGTTAGAAAACGCTATTGGGTTTAAGAAATTTTTTACTTTCGAACCACAGTCATTTCGCCATGAAGCGTGTAACTTTAAGTTTAGACAGTTATATCGTGTGTTAATCATAGATTGATTTAGGCAGGGTTTCCATGACAAGGGAAGAAAATACTCTTTTTGAGAGTCGATAATTGCGCTAAAGTTAGGGTGATGTTGAGCGAGTCTGAATCAATGAGTGTGTTGATGAATAAATTTAACAGAGGAAAACAATGGTTAATAAGGCAAAAAAAATTGTGTGGGCCGTTTCAGTCGCGGCGCTATTTGGCTTTGGGGTGCCTGGGTTTGCTGACTCCCATCAAGTACTTAAACTAGCAGCTCTTAAATTTGGAACAGTGAAGTGGGAGCTGCAAACTATCCAGAAACTCGGCTTGGACAGAAAGCACGGGTTTGCTCTGGAGATCCAGGATGTTGCTGGTAAACAAGCGTCCACATTAGCTATTCAAAACGATGCAGTAGACGTAATTGTAACTGATTGGTTGTGGGTGGCGAATCAGAAAAATTCCGGAAGGTCTTATCAGTTTGTTCCTTACTCTACCTCCGTAGGGGGCTTGCTAGTGGCTAATGATTCCTCCATTCAAAGTTTGAAGGATTTAAAGGGGAAAAGAATCGGCATAGCTGGTGGTCCAGTTGATAAAAGCTGGGTAATCATTCAAGCGCTTGGGAAAAAAGATTTTGGAGTGGATTTAGCCGCCGATAATGAGTTGGTATTCGGTGCTCCACCCTTGCTATTTAAGCAGGCCTTGAATGGAGAAATCGATGCGATTATTAACTTCTGGCATTACTTGGCCAAGCTTGAGGCGAAAGGGTTTAGAAAAGTCATCGATGTCCAAAAAGCCTCACAAAATCTTGGGCTATCGTCCGAAATGCCTCTTCTTGGTTATGTGTTTAAAGAATCGTGGGCGAGTGAAAATCCGGATCTTGTTTCAGGTTTGCGAAAGGCTTCACTCGAAGCAAAGGCCATCTTAGGCTCTGACGATAGTGCTTGGAATGATCTCAAAAAGTTAATGAAGTCAAAATCCGACGCCGAATTCTTGGCATTGAGAAATGCATGGCGCAAGGGCATTCCTGGATCAGCGATCGATTACAGCTCCGCGAAGACAATGTTTCTCTTCATGCAAAAACATGGCGCAGGCAAGTTGATCAAAAAAGACTCAGTCTTTGAGCCAAGTATTTTTCTCTCGGATATGAGGCAGTAGTTTACGCAAAACGGGAGATCAGTCGTGGAAAGAAAAGGGGCAGCCACCTCAAGCCTATCGCTTTTCGCGCTTTTAGCGGTGTGGTATGTCGTTGCTTTGGTTTCTGATCCATCGGTGTTTCCTGGGCCTGGTCTCGTTTTCGATGCGTTCATTGTAGAGTTCCAGTCTGGTGAATTGCTGACCCACTTGGCGGCCACGTTGGGGAGAGTAATACTTGCTTTCGGTTTAGCTTGGATTTTTGGTGGTTTAATAGGCTTTGTGTTGGGACGGTTCCAGGGCTTAGATAATGCTCTTTGGGTCTGGGTTTCAACGTTTCTGAATATGCCAGCGCTGGTGGTCATGGTAGTTTGCTATTTGGCTTTGGGAATGACTGAGACAGCGGCAGTTATCGCTGTGGCTGTCAACAAGGCCCCGCTGATTGCGGTGAATTTAAGAGATGGGGTCAGGCAGCTGGATCCTAAATATGACGAGTTCGCAAAGACCTATGGGCTTTCTTTGTGGCAGACATTCCGTTACGTATGGCTTCCACAACTGGAACCTTTCCTTTTTACCGCTTTGCGGACCGGACTGTCTTTAACTTGGAAGGTTATTTTAGTCGTCGAGCTATTGGGGAGATCTTCTGGAGTGGGGTTTCAGATTCATTTGTACTTTCAGTTGTTCCAGGTTGATGTGATCTTCGTTTATGCTCTAAGTTTTATCCTTGTGATGCAATTAATCGAGTGGGGTTGTGTCAGGCCTGTGGAGAAGTATGTTCAAAGATGGCGCGTTGACGGTCAGTTGGCCCGAATGCAAATTTGAGTCCGACGTTGTTTTAGTACCAGGACAGATCAGGCTCCAACCAGGAGTTTCTGTTGTTTCTGGTTCGTCAGGTGTTGGAAAGACAACGATGCTGAGAGCTATTTCTGCTAACAATGGGCACGTCCGCTCGATCTTAGTATTTCAGGAGCCGACCTTGCTACCCTGGATGACTTTGGAAGAAAATTTGTATTTAGTCACGGAGGATAGAGCAGACGTCGGTTCCTGGCTCGACCGATTTGATTTACAACGCTTTCGCGCGCTTAGGCCAGGCCAGATGTCATTGGGTATGCAGCGTCGAGCAGCGATTGTGAGGGGGATGCTTAAAAATCCTGATCTTTTACTACTCGATGAGCCGTCGGCCTCACTTGACCAAGAAAATATACAACGGTTGTTGGATTGTATTGAGGGAATGAAAGATGTGAGAGATGTTGCTGTACTGATCGTGTCTCATCAGGTAGAGCACTTCACGTCTCTTAATCCATCAAGGTTCACTCTCGATGGCCGCCCAGCATTAATCCAGCCGAATTCATAGAGGTAAGAATCTTTTTGAACCATCTTCAAATCTTGCTTTATGAGTCGGATTTGAATAGATATCCTATTAATCCAGAGAGTAATGCCGAAGTTGCAATTATAATTAACGTGGCCAAAGATGCGATCTGGCCATGTAATCCGAACCGCACAAGTTCGACCAAGTGAGTAAACGGGTTGATTGAACTTACTAAATATAAAACTTCGCTGGACTCCCTTAATTGCCATAAGGGGTATAGGGCGCTCGAGAGAAAAAAACTGGGAAATATGACAAAGTTCATGACACCAGCAAAATTTTCGAGACTACGGATTTTGCTTGCCATAATCAGTCCGATTAGAGACATTGAATACGCGGATATCGCTATTGATGGCAGAGCCTCGAGTAACCCAATCCAAGGTATTCTGACCTCGAATGCGATAGCCACAAGTAGGAAGAGGTACACCTGTATGATAGAGACTAAAGACGTTCCAATGAGCTTGTAAATTAAGATTAGGGATCTGTTAATCGGCGCTGTCATTAATACTTTCATAGCGCCAGCCTCTCTGTCGTAGACCATTGCTAAGGAAGAGGCCATCCCGTTGAACAGGCAGACCATCCCGACCAGACCAGGAATGACGTAAAGGTCATAGGTGATGTATGTTGCGTAGGGTGGTTGTATTGCTATTCCAAGAGTACTCTTAAAACCGGCAGCGAACACGATCAACCAAAATAGCGGTCTTACAAGGGCGGATATTAAGCGCGTTCTTTGTGATATAAATCGAGAAAATTCACGTTCAATAATCGCTACGAAAGGACGTAAACCTTCAAACATTGCCGTCGACCACTTTTCTGTAGGTCTGCATTAACTGGTCTTGATCACCACATTCTCCTGTGAATTTGTTTTGGCCCCCTGTAATGATTATGAGATTATCGTCTGGTCGAAGCTCGTCAGTAATGTGAGTGCACCACACGATCCCTATATGCTGGTTTTTTGAGAGGGCATGAAGGTCCTCGGACAACTGATTCCTTGAGTCGATGTCTAGACCTACCGTTGGCTCATCTAAAAGAATCCATTCTGGCTTATGGATTAATGCTCGTGCTACTTCAATGCGTCTTCTTTCTCCGCCACTAAGAGTTCTAATTGGGCGATCAATAAAATCATTACATTTAAGTAGTGTGGTGACTTCGATAATCTGCTTATGGGCCGTTTTTTTATCTAGCCTATGGAGTCCGGCAGCATATTTGAGGTTAGCGTGGCCAGTGCGCATGGTATCGAGGGCCGGCTCTTGAAATACAAACCCCATTTTTTTTAAAATCAGGGGGCTTGGAGATTTCCAGCTATCTGTATTTAACTCAAACTCACCGGCTTGAGTTGTAATTAAACCTGAAATCAATTTGAAAAGGGTCGATTTTCCAGCCCCGTTTGGGCCCAATAACGCTGTGATTTTTCCACCCTGAAAGGACGCATTAAAGTTATCCAAAGCTAAAAATCGACCGTAACGATGAGTTAAATTTTTAACTAATAGAGTCATTGATCTAGCCGGCACTTTGATTCAGGAGCATCAATTCCAAGCGTGTCAGCGTAGTGGGCGGGATGTAAGAATTTAGGCATTGGTGCCACAGCAATGACTGCGCTAGTGGTCGTCAGCAACATTGGCTGCCTTAGTTGGTGATTCCATGCCCTAAACGAACCTCTCGTTCCTTTATATAAATCGACTGCCCCATCAGGCAACGAATAAATTTCTTTTACATCGATTGAGTCACTAGCCTCTGGGATCAAGTGAAGACTGTTGGTGATATATTTTATGGCAGTCCACGCAGCAAATTCAGTATCTGTCATGCCGTCCAGCTCGGAGAGCTGGCCGGGTAAAAAGTCACGATACCTTCCGTTGAGTTGAGGCGCACCGTAACGCTCAAGCGCGTAGTGCCATCCCCTCGGGATAAGACCCACGTCCCCAACTATCGGGCGTGGGCGTCGAGAGTTGTATTGAAAATATCGTCCATAATCGCTAGCTGAATCGATTATGGCTACAACATCATATGATACCCCTCCAGTAAGGAAGTCGGGACGGTTCTTGTCTCGATCATCTGGGTGGTGTGATAGTGAGTAGACACGCTCTTCTTGCACTGAAGTGCCAAACTTTTTAAGGCTTTTGACTAAGGATTTCGAACGGAGTTCGTCATCTTCGCTCGGCCCCCTGATCACAAGTACTTTCCTCCAGCCTTTATGAATTAGAAACTGAGCTAGCGCATCAAAATACATTTGGTGAGATGGAATCGTATGAAACAGATAAGTGGAGCATATTTTATGACGGAACTCCTGATCTGGGTGTCTGACGTTCACAGTGACCAGTTCTAATTCAATCGCTTTTCTTGCGACCGACAAAAATAATGATTTCGGGATATCTAATAGAATCAGGCTCGACTTGGGTAAATTAGCGAGCTTCACGCCAGCGTCACTGCTATCTGCTATATCGATCCTGTTCAAGGTAGCGTCTATTCCAAACAATTTAAAAATATCTGAAGACTCAATCAGTGCAAGTTTTGAAGCGCGTTCGATGTTGCGTACAGGTTTAGTGGTGATGCCAGCGAAGCTCTTACCTACGTTTATTTGTTCATTCTGGGTGGAGGTTAGAACGACGATATTCAATGAAGCCGAGAAGGCTTTAGGGATCAATCCAGTTATCATGACTCCTAGGAATAAGAGTAGTAACACGTAGTTTTTTTGCAATTTCATTTTAGTATCTCCACCGCGTGGGGCCTTAATCCAGCACGTTGAGTTATCTGAGGTCGAAGACTAGCTAAATCAATAATGGTGAAGTCATCAGATAGTCCGTTCAGCACAATTAAATGCTGATCATCCTTTGTAACCGCGAGCCCCCATGCTCTTCGGCCAACAAGAATATATTTTTCTATGTCTAAGGATTCCGTATTGACTATTGCCACATGGTTTGCGGCACCCAGAGCAACAAAGGCACGTGATTTGTCTCTACTGAATTTGATGTCAACAGGAGTCATTTGTTCAGATCTGAAACCCTTTGGCGCGAAAACTATTTCTGAAATCTTGCTTAGCGTAGTCGTCTGAAAGATTTCTACTCTGCTGCCCATCTCAGTAGAGACCCAAAGCTGATCGTTCAGCAAGGCGAGCCTTCTTGGACGAAGATTGGTGACGATATCACCGATACGCTCATAGGAATTGCCATCAAATACGTGGACTAGCCCGGCGTTTTCTGACGCTATAAATATTCTATCTCCAGCATCGGTTATCTCGACGCCATCTGGCTCTAATCCCGTTTCAAGAATTGCTAACGTTTTCTGCGTGCTTAAATCGATTACTGTTGTTCGAGCAAACCCCTCATTTGTCACAAACAGCCGGTTGGATGGCTCATGAAATCGTAAACTCATCGCGCCAGGGATATTTTGGATCTCTCCGATGGTGCTAAGTGATTTAGGTTCTAGCAAGATAATCTTATCGTCATCCGAGCATGCAATGAAGAGCGTTGTTGACTTGTTCTCTTGAGTCATTCCACGCGGACGTCGGCATATTTTTTTTACGTCGAGCACTTCCCCTGAGCCATCAAACTTAAGAATGTCTCCAGATCTTTCATTAGTGATCACGCCTTCGTAAGCGTAAATAGGCGAACAAAACACCAACAGCACAACCAGAAGGGCGAATGGACGGTAAAGAGTCTTTCCGACAGGGACAACATTCATAATCGTGTAACTATTTCTCAACTTTTAGATGCTTTAGTTTAGAGGAAATGGAGGAGTTTGGTGAGTAATTTAGTTTTTTAGGTTGGACCTGATCGGATTTCATATCCAGAATCTTTATGCAACATTAGACGTTTCTGTTCAAAGATTATCGTCCTGTGAAGGTTTTACGTAATCACAAAAGCTAATCTCAATCCAACAATTATCCGCTTAGATATATGATATTGAGTCAAGGGATGCCAGACACACAAAACTATAGACAGCTTGCGATATTGATATTACTGAATCGTCCAGTGCAAATATCCAATCGATAAGATATCCAATCGATAAGAATTGGTGATTGAACGACACTACCAATTGATTGCGCTTGTGATTTGATTCTCATAGGGAAATATTAAATTGCTGGAATATAGTTTTATTTTTTTTTGAAAAAAATAGCTTTATCCCTGTCAAATATTTTTTTGGAAACGTTTTTCATCAAATTTAATTAAGTTTTAGTTTTTTTATTTAAAAGGCAAATAATAAGCATTTAGCGATAAATTTAATATTTATTTAAATGACTGAAAGTAATCATTTTTTTTATATTCATAGCATTAATCTTATGTGTTTACTCCATGGATTATTGAATTTTTACTCTAGTTCGTATAAACCTATTTGGGTCAACGGAATATTTTCCTTGATCAGAAGAACACAGTGTTTGTGGTTAGGCTTGCTTATTAACCGCTACTGAGTTTGGAAAATTGAGTTTGTAAATAAAAACAAAACGGAGTCAGTTAAGAATGAAATTGAAAAAATTAGCGGCAGGTATCATCGGCTTGGCTTTCGCAGCTGGAGTTGTGGCCAAAGAAAATGATATCGGCATTTTCGGCACCTCTGGTACGACCATGGGTGATCACACGTACATCGAGCAGAATGGCGCGAAAGCAGACAATATTCGTGGAATCCTCAAGAATATTAAAATGCCTTCTGGTTTCCAGATTGAACTTTATGCTCTTGTTCCTGATGCCCGTGATATGACGATGGCGCCTCAAGGTACTGTTCTTTTCGTCGGTACTCGAAAGGACAAAGTGTGGGTGGTTTCGGATCGAGATCGCGATGGCGTAGCAGATGAAGTGAAAGATTTTGCTCCCTCACTGAGCTTTGACGTTCCTAATGGTGTTCAATTCTCTAAAGATGGTTTCCTCTATGTGGCCGAAAGAAATCACGTGCGTGTTTTCCCAGCGGCTGAGTTCTTTTATGAAGGACCAGATGTTGTAGCAGTCGACGTGGTGCCTAAGGGCGAGCTGATTCCTGAAGGGGAAGAAAGTTATAACCATACTGCACGAGTTGTAGACGTTGGACCAGACGATAAGTTGTATATTTCACTTGGACAACCGTACAACGTATCTCCAGTTGAGAAATTGGATATGTACAAAAAGACTGGTATCGGCGGGATTATCCGCATGGACCGCGACGGTAAGAACCGTGAAGTGTATGCCATGGGCGTACGGAATTCAGTTGGACAGGATTTCCATCCTGTAACAGGTGAGTTATGGTGGACTGACAACCAAGTCGACGGCATGGGAGACGACATCCCACCTGGAGAGTTGAATCGGATCACTAAAGCAGGTCAGCATTTTGGCCATCCATGGTTTGGTGGCGGCAAGACTCGGACTAATGAGTACAAAACTGACACCCCACCTAAAGGAATCGTACATCCTGTAGTTGAGACAACTGCTCACTGTGCTGATTTGGGTATGGCTTTCTATTCAGGAGATCAGTTCCCGGCTAAGTACAAGAACGCAATCTTCTCTGCGCAGCATGGTTCGTGGAACCGCACTGAGCCTTGTGGTGCTCGAGTTATGGTTACATACATCGACAAAGATGGAAAAGCCAAAATGGAGCCGTTCGCTGAGGGTTGGTTGAACGAGAATAAAGAGTATGACGGACGTCCGATGTCTATCACTATGCTGAAAGACGGATCGATGCTTGTTTCAGATGACTACGCGGGAGCGATCTACAAGATCTCTTACGTTGGAAGTTAATAAGTAGCACAAAAAAACCCTGGCTTTAGCTGGGGTTTTTTTATGTGCGGAGAAGCATGTGAAAAAAACTATATGCATATTTATTGGTCTAATTTTTAGCCCGTTTGCGTTGTGTGCGGATCTTGCGACAGGAAAAAATCTGTCTGCTCAGTGTTCTGCGTGTCACGGTAAAGATGGCCTCTCAAGACATCCTGAAACGCCAAATTTAGCTGGACTCAGTAGCTTATACATTGAAAAAGTATTGGTTGATTATCAGAAAGGCGCACGCCATGACCGAAGAATGACCATCATTGCTAACGCACTTTCTAAACCACAGATAAAAGACCTTGCGGCTTGGTACTCTGCGTTTGAGGTTACAGCGAAGGCGCCAGATATTTGAATGTGAAGACCTGGATTGGGTTTTTTTTCTTGACTTCTGTAACCCTAGCAAATGCAGGCGGTGGGTTCATTACAGTTGAACAATTTTTAGAGGAGTGCCGCGCAGAAAGAGAGCCATGTATTGCTTTTGTGATGGGGGTTGTTGAAGGCGCTCGTCATCAGACCAGGGAGCAATTAAAAGCACAACCTTACGCGTTCCTCGTGCACGGTGAGCCGGTTTGCTTGCCCGTCAAGTGGGGTAGTCAGACTTTGACAGATCGTGTAGTTAATATTCTCGAAAACGAGCCACAAGTTCATCAATATTCTGCCGTTTCCGGCGTGCTGTATGCATTAGCAGGCGATTCCACCTGTTATCCAACTTAGTTTGTAATGCTTTAGAGCTAGAATCAGCTAACATGACATCCGATGGATAAAGGACGGGACCTGTAATTTATGCAAATTGTATCTGTGTTGGGCGGTCCTCGCACGCCCAGGACTTTGTGGTGGCTCACGGGTATCCTCCTAGGGCTAGAAGGGCTCTCTCAGTTATCAGATCTTGGATGGTTTGGCTTAATCGATATCCGTAGCTTCTTGGTTTCATACGGTGCGTTCTGGGATTTTCTGTTTCCACCTGGCTCGGTAGATCGGCCTTTGTATCCCGGACAACCCTACGCAATGCTCCTTACTCATGCGTTTGTGCACGCGGGTACTGTCCACGTATTGATGAACTCGGTAATATTTCTGGCGTTAGGTAAAACCATCAGCGTTTATTATGGTTTGGGATTAACGCTCCTAACAATGTTGTGTGGAGCTGCGAGTAGCGCTGTTGTATTCGGATTACTTGCTAATACTAATTCACCAATGGTGGGCGCATCAGGAGTAGTTTTTGCGCTGATCGGTTTTTGGCTACAGTCCTCACGCTCAGAACTTAGTCGACTTGGCGGCCAGTCTCGATCAATTATGTCGGTGATCATTAGTTTGATTGTGATCCATGTGTTATTGCTAGTCTTTATGGGCGAGCAGATTGCCTGGCAGGCTCATTTGGGAGGTTTTGTTTCTGGATATTTCTTGATGCCTTGGTTTGCCAAAAGGATTGCTTAAAACAGAGAGATCGCATTTGCGGATTTCAATGAATATTTGAACTAATGGATTGATTAATACAACTTGCCTCAGATTCTTAGTTTGATGTGTGTATTTGCCACTTAAAGTTAGGGAGACTTGCATTCGGGAGAATTCAACTTAGTTGAACATTTGCGACCTTCTGGATGTCGAGTATTAATAACTTTACGATCGAAGCATTGGGTGTGTCGTTGATATTAGAATGCAAAATTGGGCAGTAAATGACAGGTTATTGAGGATTGTCTTTTGATTATCATTTATGGAACTGAGTTTTCCTCATACACTGCAATGAAATAAGGACGTACTTTTGTCATGGAGCCTCAAAACACTCATTCAAACCCATTTTTGGCTCTTGCATTTTATAAGCTTGCAGTCATCTCGGCCTTAGTGCTTGTATTTTTCCCAGTGTCGCTGGCGCTATGTTGGCTTATATTTGGAGCCGAAGTTACTCGCGATTTAATTGAAGCGATGGTAAGAGATTGGATTCAAACCATGTTGATTCTTTTCAGTTTGTTGACTCTTATCTTTGGTGGCGCTGTTTGGGGGGTGATGCAATGGATCGGAGCATGATGCAATTTGGATTATGGTCATTCGCAATTAGCATTATTTTGGGTGCTTTTGGGGCGCATGCTATTGAGGCCATGGTCTCTCCTGATCGATTAGGTGTCTGGGAAACCGCGGTTAGGTATCAGGCATGGACCAGTTTGTTACTAATAGGGCTGGGGGCTTCTCGATTTTCTGTATCACCTAGAACACTGCCTCTCTTGGCGACGGGTATCATGATATTTTCAGGGTCCCTGTACTTGCTGGTTTTCATGGATTTATCATTTTTTGGTGCTATTACCCCATTGGGTGGCTTATTAATTATTGGAGGGATCGTCTTAGCGGCTATCACTTTGACCTAGTCGCTTTTAAATGGATATCATAATAAACCCTGCTGACTGCTGGGCTTATAAAAAATCTATTGATTGATAAAAATCA
>CAZFNA010000041.1:0-16001 GCA_964520465.1 uncultured Pseudomonadales bacterium
CGCGAGATTGGTATCCCTGCTGTTGTTGGTTGTGGAGATGCAACCGAGTTACTAGTAACTGGAGCGGATGTGACCGTTAGTTGTGCTGAAGGAGACACTGGCTATATTTACTCAGGGATCCTCCATTTCGATCACCGTGTTACAAATGTTGATGCAATGCCTGAGCTACCTTTCAAAATTATGATGAATGTGGGTAACCCGGATCGGGCATTTGATTTCCAGCGGCTACCTCATGCCGGAGTTGGCTTAGCGCGCCTTGAGTTTATTATCAACCGTATGATTGGCGTGCACCCGCGAGCCTTGATAGATTTTGATACATTGCCAGCTGATTTAAAAGAGGAGATTGCTGAGCGAATTGGTGGTTATCATAGCCCAACTGATTTTTATATCGAAAAGTTAGTTGAGGGGATTGCGACCTTAGGCGCCTCCTTTGCCCCTGAGCGAGTGATTGTTCGATTATCCGACTTTAAATCTAATGAATATCGGAATCTCATAGGTGGTTTTCTTTATGAACCAGAGGAAGAAAACCCCATGCTGGGCTTTCGTGGAGCCTCCCGTTATATTTCTAAGTCATTCCGTCCGTGTTTCGAATTTGAATGCCGGGCACTGAAAAAAGTACGTGATGAAATGGGACTTACAAATATCGCAGTGATGGTTCCCTTTGTGCGAACGCTTGATGAAGCGGCGGCAGTCATCGAACTTTTGAAAGAGAACGGATTGGAGCGGGGTCAGAATGGGCTTGAGGTAATTATGATGTGTGAACTCCCATCCAACGCTGTCCTTGCTGATGAATTTTTAGAGTATTTTGATGGATTTTCCATTGGCTCCAATGATCTTACTCAGTTGACACTGGGGTTGGATCGCGACTCAGGAATTGTTGCGGATGCATTTGATGAACGTGATCCTGCGGTTAAGTTTTTACTGGCCCGGGCGATATCTGCTTGTAAAAAAGCTGGAAAATATATTGGCATTTGTGGTCAAGGGCCATCAGATCATCCTGATCTTGCGTTCTGGCTGATGGAGCAGGGGATTGATTCAGTCTCGTTAAACCCAGACACAGTGCTAGAAACGTGGTTCTTCCTAGCTGATGCTCAGGACAAAAGGTGACTATATATACTGCGAGTTTTTGTAATGTTTGAGACAGTGGAATGTCTTGCAGTTAACAGCAACTAACCATCTATGCTGGCGATTTGACGGTGTTTTGTTTTCAGTATGTAAAAGGTAAAAGAGTTTCTTTTACCTTTTGGGTTTCAAGAAGTCTTTTAAGTGTCTACTAAGCGATCTCCGTCACCGGAATATTCGCTTCTTTAGCTTTTGTCTGAAATTCGGCAATCTGATGGAAGTTCAAGTATCGATAGATTTGACTTGCCATTGAGTCTATCTCTTTGGCGTATTCCATATACTCATCTACAGTTGGTAGCCTCCCAATAATTGAAGATACTGCTGCGAGTTCAGCACTCGCCAGGAAGACGTTGGCTCCGTTTCCTAGTCGGTTCGGGAAGTTGCGAGTAGATGTTGAGACGACAGTAGCATTATCAGCTACACGTGCTTGGTTACCCATACACAATGAGCAGCCTGGCATTTCCGTCCGGGCTCCTGCTTGACCATAGATCGCGTAGTAGCCTTCTTCCATCAGTTGGTGCTCGTCCATTCGTGTTGGTGGAGCGATCCATAGACGTGTTGGGATTACTCCTGCTTTTTTTAGTAACTCACCAGCGGCACGGTAGTGGCCTATATTGGTCATGCATGAGCCAATAAAGACCTCATCGATCAGAGTCCCCTGAACTTCTGATAGCGGCTTCACATCATCTGGATCATTCGGGCATGCCAATAGTGGCTCCCTGATTTCGTCAAGATCAATTTCAATCACCTCACTGTATTCTGCATCTGCGTCGGCTTCCATTAAGTGCGGGTTTTTAAGCCATGCCTCCATTGCCTTTATGCGACGAGCGATAGTACGGGGATCACCGTAGCCATCTGCAATCATCCACTTAAGGAGTGTAATATTTGACTCAAGATATTCCCGAATTGGGGCTTCGTCTAGCTTAATGGTACAGCCGCCGGCTGAGCGCTCTGCGGACGCATCAGATAATTCGAAAGCTTGTTCTGCTGTCAGTGAAGGCAACCCCTCGATTTCGAGAATTCGCCCAGAGAAGCAGTTCTTTTTCCCCTCTGTACCAACAGTCAAGAGACCACGCTGTATGGCAGCGTATGGGATGGCATTGACTAGGTCGCGCAAAGTAATTCCTGGCTGCATGGTTCCCTGAAAGCGGACTAAAATAGATTCAGGCATATCCAATGGCATCACCCCTGTTGCTGCGCTGAAAGCAACAAGGCCAGATCCGCCCGGGAAAGAAATACCAATTGGGAAGCGAGTGTGTGAATCACCGCCTGTCCCTACAGTATCCGGTAATAGCATACGATTCAGCCAGGAGTGGATGATGCCATCCCCTGGACGCAGTGACACTCCTCCTCGATTCAGGATAAAATCAGGCAGAGTGTGCTGGGTTTCAACATCTATTGGTTTCGGATATGCAGCAGTATGGCAAAAAGATTGCATCGTTAAATCAGCTTGAAACCCAAGACAAGCAAGTTCCTTTAGCTCGTCACGTGTCATGGGGCCAGTTGTATCTTGGGATCCTACTGTTGTCATGCGCGGTTCACAATATGTTCCGGCTCGCACCCCTCCGACACCGCAGGCCTTGCCTACAATCTTCTGGGCCAGGGTGTAGCCTCTACCACTTTCGATTGGTGCTTTAGGCGTACGGAAGCAATTAGCAGAACTCATATTAAGTCGTTCACGAGCGCGAGTTGTTAGCCCACGACCGATGATTAATGGAATACGACCACCCGCGCGTACTTCGTCGAGGATCACGTCGCTCCTGAGTAAAAATTCAGTGATGAGCTCTCCCTGCTCATTTGCGATCTCTCCTAAATATGGTTTGATTATTATGACATCACCCGTGTTCAACTTGGTCACATCGCACTCAATAGGAAGAGCCCCTGCATCTTCCATTGTATTGAAAAATATCGGGGCAATTTTACCGCCTATACAAAATCCGCCAGCGCGCTTATTTGGGATATGAGGAATATCATCACCCATATGCCATAAAATGGAATTTGTTGCAGATTTACGCGATGACCCCGTCCCGACTACGTCACCGACGTAAACGAGGGGATGACCTTTCTGTTTGAGTTCTTCAATAGTTTTGAGTGGCTGATTCATTCTAGCGTTAAGCATTACTTGTGCGTGAAGAGGTATGTCAGGCCGACTCCATGCATCAACTGCCGGGGATAGATCATCGGTGTTTGTCTCACCAGGCACTTTGTAAACTGTGACTTTTATTTCAGTTGGTAATTCAGGTTTACTCAAGAACCACTCGGCGTCAGCCCAAGATTGCATAACAGACTGTGCTAGTTGATTTCCTGCCTGTCGTTTTTCTTCGACATCGTGGAATGCGTCAAACATGAGGAGTGTTTTTTTCAATGCATTGGCGGCCGCCTCGCCAACGATTTCGTCATCAAGTAACTCAATCAGTGATGGGACGTTGTATCCACCAAGCATGGTTCCAAGAAGAAAAACAGACTCGCTGCGCGAAATTGCTCCGCACATTACATTGCCCTTGGCAACATCTGATAAAAATGCAGCTTTGACGTAAGCAGCCTCGTCAACACCTGCAGGCACGCGATTTGTAATCAAATCAAGCAGGACTTGATCTTCTTTAGCGAGTGGATTTTTAAGCAGTTCCACTAGTTTAGTAACTTGTTCGGCATTTAGAGGTTTGGGCACTATGCCCTCAGCAGCACGTTCTTCGACGTGTTTGCGGTATTCTTCAAGCACAGCAATCGTCCTTATCTAAGTTAAACTAAGTGTGGTGGAAGGTAGCCTCGTGGGAACCGCTTCATGACAAACTAAAGAGGCATAGGTTACCAAAAAACTTGAGGGTTGTGGCTCTACTTACTGTCGGACGTCAAGTTTTCATTAGGTTTCGACTGGGAAAGCTGGCAGTGTTGCTTTTGTCATTTGACGCAGGCAACGAATTACCTGACAGCTGTAACCATATTCGTTGTCATACCAGACATAGATCACGCAACTATTGTTTCCGGTAGCAATGGTGGCCAGTCCATCAACAATACCAGCAGCCCTCGAACCTATAAAATCAGAGCTGACGGCCTCGGGCGAATTTGAATAATCGATCTGCTTTTGTAGCTTTGAGTGAATAGCGATGTGCCCTAGATAATCGTTTAGTTCGTTTTTCTCCACAGAGCTGTCAAGATTAAGCTTTAAAATGGCGATTGAAACATTCGGTGTTGGTACCCGGATAGCGTTACCCGTAAGTTTACCTTTTAATCGAGGCACTACTTTTTCTACTGCTTTTGCTGCACCGGTTTCAGTAATCACCATATTGAGAGCGGCTGCTCGGCCACGACGATCTTCGGGGTGAAAGTTATCGATTAAATTCTGATCGTTGGTGTAACTATGCACTGTCTCAACGTGTCCATTTTGAATGCCATATTTCTCGTCAATCGCCGCTAATACTGGGGTGATTGCGTTGGTTGTACAACTAGCGGCAGAGATGATCGTTTCAGTTTCAGTAATTTCATTATCGTTCACACCATGCACAATATTTTTTATGTCACCTTTGCCTGGCGCTGTTAACAGCACGCGACTGGCGCCTTTGGATTTGAAGTGCTGGGATAGGCCTTCTCGATCGCGCCATTTTCCTGTGTTATCGACTACTAAAGCGTTATCGATTCCGTAGGATGTATAGTCCACATCGGATGGATTTAATGCATAGATTATTTGAATGCGCTGTCCGTTCGCAATGATCGCATCACTATCATGATCAACAGTTATTGTTCCATTGAACGAGCCATGAACTGAGTCACGGCGGAGCAAGCTGGCACGTTTAATAAGATCGTTTTCGCCGTTTTTTCGAATTACTATTGCGCGGAGACGGATTGCTTCTTTTGAACCGGATTTGGCGATTAACTCGCGCGCCAATAAGCGGCCGATGCGGCCAAACCCATAAAGAACGATATCTGTTTTTTCATCATCGAACATATCTGCCCCGATCGCATCATGTAATTCATTAGCGATGTAATCAGGTAAGGCATGCCCGCCATCTGAAAGACGAAAATTGACGGCTAATTTTCCGATGTCAACATGGCATGGTTTTAAGGTGAGTTTTTTAATTTCTAGTAAGATGTTTTTGGCCTCTTCTACGGATAGCTCTTCATTTTTAACTTGGCGAGCGAAACGACAGCATTTGATAATATTGATGACCGTTCGATTATTTAGAAGACGTCCAAAAATAGATATTTCAACTGATTTTTCCCTAAATAATCGGCCGATTATGGGCATCATTTCTTCAGCAGCAGCGATTTTACTGTTCCAGTTCTCCATTGACTCTTGTACAAGATTTAATGACATAGCTTTGTTTTCCCGTAGACTTTGAGTCAAAGTTTGGATGGTTGCGGTTCTAAAAACCAGCAATGGTAAATAAATTAGTTTTACATATCACTAAACATTTTAAATTTGTCAGACTGGTATCCTATCGTTTGATCAATTGTTTTTTTCCAAATGCATAAGAACTACTGACGTAAGGTAAATGATGAGACGGATATGCAAAGTCAACAACGAGTTTTAACCCCATGTATTGGACTTTGCTCCACCACGTACGGGGATTCTGTGTGTAAAGGCTGTAAGCGTTTTGCCCATGAGATCATAGATTGGAATCGCTATGATGAATCGCAAAAAATGGCTGTAATGGCAAGATTGACACAATTGATGGTGGACGTTGTTTCAAGATACCTAATGGTGATTGATATCTCTTTGCTGCAGACCACATTAGACACTTATAGTTTGCGCTATCGAAAGGATCAACCGCCCGAATGTTGGGCGTATGATTTGTTTCGACAAACAAAAGGACGCTTCTCGCACATTGCAGATTTGGGTCTTGCAAAGGTACCTGAGGTTGAACGGCTAGGGACGACTGATCTTTGGTATCAAATGAACAAAGATTTTCTTGCGGTATCTGAAGGGCACTATGAGCGTTATTTCCGACAACTGCTAACCTTTGATTGATTGAACAAGCCTTGAGAATTTGTCTACTGTATCCTCGCTCGCCTTAGGAGGCCATCTTGCAGTATCCAACCATAGATTCAACAGTCGGTAAGACACCGCTCGTCCGGTTGCAGCGCCTCAGTAAAGGGCTACCTAAAGACGTCCAGGTATTATGCAAGTTAGAAGGTAACAATCCCGCTGGGTCAGTAAAAGATCGTGCAGCGTTCTACATGATAAAAGGTGCCATGCAGCGTGGCGAAATAGGTCCCGGTGATCGACTGGTGGAGGCCACTAGCGGTAATACTGGCATAGCCCTTGCCATGGTTAGTTCAATTCTTGGACTTAAGATTACGCTCATAATGCCTAGCAATCTGTCTGATGAGCGCAAGCGTGCGATGACAGCTTATGGTGCCGAATTGATTCTCGTCTCCGAAAGTCAGGGAATGGAGGGTGCTCGAGATTTAGCGCTTGAAATGGAGAAGCAAGGAAAGGGTAGAGTTCTCAATCAATTTGCAAACTCTGATTGCTCCCTCGCACACTACGAGACTACGGGGCCAGAAATATGGCAGGAGACATCGGGAAGAATAACGCATTTTGTGAGCGCAATGGGCACGACTGGGACGATTATGGGTGTGTCTAGGTTTTTAAAAGAACAAAGCCCAGCGGTCGTTATTGTAGGATTGCAGCCCAGCGAAGGATCTAAAATAGCAGGCATTCGTCGTTGGCCACTCGCCTACCGTCCGGAAATCTTTGAGCCAGACCGGGTCGATGTCACGTTGGACGTAGAACAAAGCGAGGCTGAGGAAATGGCTCGTCAGCTTGCCGTGAAGGAAGGTATTTTTTGCGGTGTCAGCGCGGGTGGGGCAGTGGTAGGAGCGCTTAGGGTGGGTCACGAGCTCGATCAGGGAGTAATCGTCTGTATCATCTGCGATCGTGGTGATCGTTACCTGTCTACAGATTTATTTCCACGATGAGTAACATTTCGAAAAAACGTCCTCTGCGTCGAAAAAAAATACCTGACTTTCCGATTAGAATAGAAAAGTTATCCCATGAGGGGCGAGGCCTTGTGCGGTGGGGAGAACGGATACTATTTGTGGATGGGGCATTGCCCGGTGAGGTTGTCTTGGTCAGGATTACTGGCAAATCCTCGCGCATAGCTGAGGGATTCGCAAAACAAATTTTAGTACCTGTGGTAACCCGAAGTATTCCGGAGTGTCCTCACGCAGAATTATGTGGGGGATGTTCATTGCAACACTTTCCGCATATTAGCCAGCTAGCACATAAAATTAAAACACTGGACGAACTAATGATCAGGGAAGGAGTTTCATTAGAAAAGGTAATGCGACTCCCATCTCTTGAGGGGCCCACTCTTGGGTATCGGCGAAGAGCCCGCTTAGGAGTGCGCTGGGTCCATGCGAAAGGGCGCGTATTAATCGGGTTCCGGGAACGAGGCTCTAATTTTATCGCTGATATTGATGGGTGTATTGTGCTCGATCAACGCATTGGCCAATCACTGCATGTTTTGGAAAAGGCAGTTGCGTCACTCTTTGCTCCTAACCGTGTTCCCCAAATCGAAGTGGCTGGAGGAGACGATAGTCTAGCAATTATAGTGCGTCATCTTGATCCATTAACTGTGGACGATTTGGATGTATTTAAAAAGCTAGGAAGGAAGACCGGCTGGCATATTTATTTACAAGCCAAGGGTCCGGAAACAGTCGTCCGAATTTGGCCGGAAGAGGGTCCTGAGCTATTAACTTACAGGATCGGTGAATTCGGTCTTGAATACCAGTTCGCCGTAACTGACTTTACCCAGATTAACTCTACGATAAATCGTGCGATGTTGATTCAGGCAATGAAACTACTAAATTTTCAAGGTCACGAAATGGTTCTCGACTTATTTTGTGGTCTTGGAAATTTCACATTGGCGGCAGCAACCAGGGCTCAGCGAGTGTTGGGTGTTGAAGTCTCCGATAAAATGGTGCAAAGGTTGATGCAAAATGCGCGTCATAATGACTTGAATAATGTTGATGCTGTATCTCATGACCTAACTCAGCCCATAGAAAATCAATCTTGGGCATCAGAAGATTGGGACACATTAATTATTGACCCACCACGATCAGGAGCTAAGGAAGTATTGGATGCCCTAGTATTAAAAAAAATTCAAAGGGTGCTCTATGTTTCTTGTAATCCAGCAACGCTCGCGCGTGATTCTCGTATTTTGAGCGATCGTGGATTCACGTTGACTCATCTTGGGATCATGGACATGTTTCCGCATACAGCTCACATCGAGTCAATGGCTCTATTTTCTCAGAGAGGATTTCGTGGTCAAGACGTGTGAGATCCATCTTATTCAACCCGACTTGGGCCTATCCCTTGGGAACTGGCCTAACAGTTTTTCAAAACAGGAAAATTTAGTATGATGTTAATGGTTTATGAAAGTAGATGATCCGGCGTATTCAGCGTGTGCATTAGATGTGATGCAGCCGATCCATAAGCTTCTATCCTACCAACCAACTCGATTTTTATGATGTATGAATTAAATGATTTAGTTCGTTTGATGGTATGTCTTCGCGATGTTGAATATGGGTGTCCGTGGGACCGCAAACAGTCATTTCAAAGTATCGTGCCTTTTACGCTGGAAGAGGCGTATGAAGTGGCCGATGTGGTTGAGCGTCAGGCTTTTGAGGAACTACCATCTGAACTTGGTGATTTATTATTTCAAGTGGTGTTTTACGCACGACTGGCTGAGGAACAGAGTCTATTTTCTTTGCAGCATGTCATCCATTCAACTGTAGTTAAATTATTGGCGCGACATCCACATGTATTTCCAAATGCAACATTCGAAAGCTTCGGGCAGAAGAGCTTAAAATCATTAGATGAGATCAAGTCACAATGGGAGAGAAAAAAAATAGGAGAGCGCGCACAAAGGGGTCAACTTGACTTATTTGATGATGTGCCGCAAGTAATGCCGGCATTAACTCGCGCGCAAAAAATACAGAAACGAGCTAAGCATATTGGATTTGATTGGCCTGATCTCGGCGGCGTAATTGAAAAAGTCGCTGAGGAATTCGCTGAGCTCTCAGAGGCATATCAAGCAAATGAAACTGATGCCATTCGTGAAGAATTTGGAGACCTGATTTTCACATTAGTGAGTCTGGCCAGGCATCTTAATATCGACAGTGAACAAGCTCTTCGACAGGCAACACTAAAATTTGAACGCCGGATTGGTCGGGTTATAAAATTAGCTCAGGCTCGAGGGATTGATTTAACGATTGCGACCGCAAGTGAGAGAGAAGCACTTTGGGTCCAAGCCAAAACTCTTGATGATCGAATAAATTCTAGGCTTTAAGAATTTGAATGCTCGATTGCCCTATATCGGCAGCCTGTAACTGACATTAATTTTTGTCACAAATTGATGTGTTATTTTTTCTGAGCAAGGCATCGCGGATGCTGAGACTATCAAAATTTAGGTGCAGACCCGGTGACAAAGTAGGCTAATTTTCTGTATAGCTAAAACCAGTTAGACAATGATGAAGTTTTACCTTTATTACAGCGGATATGGTCGGCTTAAATAATTTTCGATTGAACCATGAGATAACTTGCGTTGACCGTACAACTCCGGCTAGGGTTCATATTGATTATAATTAAGAGAGAAAAGCCATATGCGAGTCATTCTGTTAGGTGCGCCTGGGGCAGGCAAGGGAACCCAAGCGCAGTTCATTTGTGAAGAGTTTGGAATTCCTCAGATTTCGACTGGCGATATGCTGCGTGTAGCTGTGAGGACCGAGACTCGTCTCGGTCTTGTGGCGAAAGAAGTGATGGAGGCTGGCCGATTAGTATCAGATGACATTATCATTGGATTAGTTAAAGAGCGTCTTGATCAATCTGATTGTAGCAAGGGCTGTTTATTTGATGGGTTCCCTAGAACAATCCCCCAAGCTGAAGCGCTTAGAGATTCAGGAGTGACTATTGACCATGTAGTCGAGGTGGCTGTGGATGATGAAGAAATCATCGAGCGGATGGCAGGCCGCAGGGTCCATATAGCCTCGGGTCGGACGTATCACGTAATTTACAATCCATCAAAAAAAGATGGTATCGATGATGTCACGGGCGAGCCTTTAATTCAGAGAGACGACGACCATGAATCGATTGTTCGGGAGCGTTTGTCGGTTTACCACGAACAGACTGAACCTTTAATCCATTTTTACTCGTCATGGGCAAAATCTGATCCTATTAACGCGCCAACGATAAAAAGATTTCAGGGGGTCGGACAAGTCGAAGAAATTCGTGATGAAATTTTGCGGGCACTAAAAGATGCATAGGCAATGAGCCGAAGATCTCGGCTTTTTCTTTCACGACAGGCGTTGGCAGAAAACTACCAACGTCTGTCGTCGTTTCTGGGGTCGGCTGAATGTGCAGCATCAATTAAAGCTGATGCTTATGGTCTCGGGGTGGACTTTGCCGCTCCGGTCCTTTGGGATGCTGGATGCCGGACATATTTTGTAGCTTATCTGGAGGAGGCAGTGCTACTAAGGGCTGTTTTACCTGAGGCGATTATTTATGTATTTAATGGTCTCGTCTTGGAAGAAATTGAGATATTTCAACAACTCGATATTCGCCCAGTAGTTAATACTATTGCGCAAGCTGAGATGGTTTATGGAGCATTAATGGATCCCGCTATTCATGTCGATACCGGTATGCGAAGGCTGGGAATACCCATGTATCAAACAGAGTCTCTCGAGCATATTGTTTCTTTATGTAGGCCATCTTTGCTGTTAAGTCATTTGGCATCCGCAGATGTGCCTGATCGATTGGATAATATGGAACAATTGGATCGTTTTCAGGCTGTTTGCAAGATACTTGGTT
The DNA here is from genome assembly GCA_964520465.1 of uncultured Pseudomonadales bacterium. Taxonomy (GTDB): domain Bacteria; phylum Pseudomonadota; class Gammaproteobacteria; order Pseudomonadales; family Litorivicinaceae; genus HIMB30. The sequence continues at coordinate 10,934 of CAZFNA010000041.1, forward strand.
CACAATGTCCTCGAACCTCGCTTGCAAATACAGCTGGTGTTTTTCTCGGTAGTGCATATCACTTCGATATGGCGCGGCCAGGTATTGGTTTATACGGTGGGTCTCCCGATCCATCTGATCCGAAGGGGTTTAAGCCGGTTGTGACTTGGGAAGCACAGATCCTTCAGTTACAGCAAGTGACGGAAGGTCAGTGCGTCGGTTATGGGGGGGCATTTGTGGCGCAAGGAGACATGTGGATTGCTACTATCGGTAGTGGATATTCAGATGGCTATTTGCGAGCTCTCAGTGGCCGTGGGGTTGTGTCCATTGAGGGGCATTGTTGTCCGCTGGTAGGTCGCGTGAGTATGGATCTGATCACTGTTGATGTGACGCCTATACTTTTAGGGCAAAATCAACTGCAAGTCGGCGCCTGGGTTGAATTGATGGGATGTGTGAATAGTCTGGATGATATGGCTAGTCGCTCAGAGACTATTGCCTATGAGTGTCTGACTAGAATGGGTAATCGATCGGAACGTATTATTGTTTGATTTAGATGATCCTGATTGATGGAAAATTTTGTATTTATGAGCTGTTTGTATTTGGATGCCTCCCGAGAGGATCTGTCGTTGGGGATCTACCATGATGGTTATTGGTATTGTCGAGAAGCAATATCGGGCCGCCATGATCAGGTTTTGTTGACATCAATTCATGAACTTTGCAATGAACTGAAAATAGGTCCCGCCGCATTTTCTCAGTGCGTGGTGGTAAACGGTCCTGGAAGCTTTACGGGGCTGCGAATCACCGTATCCTGCATACATGCATTGGATCTAGTACGTCCGCTTTCTGTCTTGCCAATTGACCAGCTCTCACTGTTATCGGAGGCTGCAGGTGTTTGTTTAGACGCGGTATTGGATGCGCGGATGAATGAGGTCTATCTGGGAACCTGTTTAAGTGAAAATGGCTTATACGAATCGTTGTCATTAGTTAGGGCTAGTGAACTCGATGACGGCGTTAAGCGAGTGTGTCATGTATCGGAGTGGGATCGACTACAGGGTGATCTGATCCCAATCAGGCCAACCTTGAATACACTCCGAGACCTTGCAAAACGTCAGCCGGAGACCTCTTGGATTCCTGGTCGACAGCTGACGCCACAGTATGTGCGTCAAACTGTGTCTTGGAAACCATTGACTGAGCAACCATCGAAATTATATGACCGTTGAACATGCATTTTTTTTGGCATTAATCCAAGGGTTGACTGAATTTCTACCTATTTCAAGTTCTGCGCACCTAATTCTTCCATCTGCTATTTTTGGCTGGCCTGACCAAGGACTGGCATTTGACGTAGCTGTACATTTTGGCTCATTGGGTGCAGTGATTCTCAGTCTCCGTTTTGAAATACAGAGAATTTTGAGGGGAATGCTTGTAGGGTTCGGATGCCGTTATCCTCGCCATGCAAGACTTGGCTGGCTAATTGGATTGGCTACATTGCCAGCGGTTTTCTCTGGCTTGGCCACTAAAGCTTTTGTTGAGTCTTTGCTACGGAGTGAGTTAGTGATTGCTTTAGCTACCATTGGATTTGGCATTTTGCTTTGGCGAGCCCATTTCAAGTATGGTAAAAAATGGCTCTCTCATATTGATCTCAAATATGCCCTTGTCATTGGTTTTGCTCAAGCACTGGCGCTGATTCCCGGCACCTCTCGTTCTGGAATGACACTCACTGCCGGATTATGGTTAGGATTATCCCGTAAAGCTGCTGCAAAATTTTCATTTTTACTTTCTATTCCTATCATTTTAGGGGCGGCATCACTCAAAACAAAAGATTTGATTGAATCATCAGAAATCGTGTCTTGGGACATGCTTTTTATCGGTGTGGTTATCAGTTTTGTATCTGCGTATGCCTGCGTTCGTTTGTTTCTGAAGTGGTTTGAAGCGATTGGTTTGCTGCCTTTCGTAGCATATCGTTTAGCACTAGGTCTTATTTTGCTAGTGCTGATCATATAGTGATGTGCAAGGGCTCTGAAATCAATTTGACCTAGGTTAAGTTATTTATAGATTGGTGTGCTGTGTGGCGTACGTTCAAAGCATTTAGTCCACAATAAGGTCCTGATAAGGTTAGAATCAGCAGATGACAGATTTTGATGCATCTCGTTTTTTGAAGAACCTACCCGTCCGTCCTGGGGTCTATCAAATGAAAGGCGCCCAGGATAATTTATTGTACGTTGGGAAAGCTAAAAATCTTAAATCCCGAGTTTCAAGTTATTTTAGGGGGAATGGCTTAACCTCAAAAACCATAGCTATGGTGTCCAAGATTGAGCAGATTGATGTCACGATAACGCGTAATGAAGTTGAGGCTTTGATTCTCGAGCAGAATATAATCAAAGAAAATCGACCTCCCTACAACATTTTACTGCGTGATGATAAATCCTATCCATACATCTACATGAACACAGATCATGCTTATCCAGGATTATATTATCGCCGCGGCAATCGGCGAGGGAGTGGTAAGACTTTTGGTCCATTTCCATCAGCAGGTGCTGTGAAATCAACATTGAATTTAATCCAAAAAACTTTCCAAGTTCGTCAATGTGAAGAGAGTGTATTTCAGAATAGAAGCCGCCCATGTCTGCAATATCAGATTGGGCGCTGCAGCGCACCCTGTGTTGGCTACCTATCAGCAGAAGAATATCAAGAAGACATTGAACATACACGCCTATTCCTCGAGGGCCATAGTGATGAATTACTCACGTCACTTGGAACTCGTATGGATAAAGCCGCAGCTTTATTAGAGTTCGAGAAGGCTGCAAGGTATCGAAATACCATTGCTAGGGTTCGCAGGATTCAATCTGAGCAAGTGATGGAAAGTGAGTCGGCTGATTTAGATGCTATTGCGGTTCATCAGCAAGGTTCTGGGGTATGTGTCGCAGTTCTTAGTGTGCGTGGGGGGCGAGTCTTAGGTGTAAATTCACAGTTTCCTGATGCGGGCCTTTTGGAGGCACCTGAAGAAATACTGGATGCATTTATACCGCAATTTTATCTTATGTCCGGCCGACCTGTGCCCTCTGAGTTAATCTATTCCCATGAGATTAGCGGAGTTAAAATAGTGGGTGATGCTCTATCGAAAAGTTCTGGGCACAAGGTACGTTTAGCGCATGCTGTTCGTGGTATTCGACAACAGTTTTTGGAGTTAGCTAGAACAAATGCAGAAGAATCTTTAGCGCTGCGGTTGGCGACAAGGGATGGACAGTCAAAACGTTTGCAAGATTTTGCAAACCACTTTTCTGTTGGGATTCCTGAGCGAATTGAGTGTTTTGATATTAGTCATACCTCGGGTGAAGCCACAGTTGCCAGTTGTGTGGTTTTCGATGCATTAGGTCCTAAAAAGAGTGATTATCGTATTTTCAACATCAAAGATGTAAAAGCGGGAGATGATTATGCGGCGATGCGACAGGCGTTATCTCGGCGCTATCGAAGAGTGAAGTCGGGCGAGGTGCAGTTGCCAGATGTCCTAGTTGTTGATGGTGGAAAGGGGCAGTTAAGTGAGGCAAAAGCGATCTTGACTGAGCTTGGTGTACACGGTGTGTTCCTTCTGGGTGTTTCGAAAGGGCCATCACGCAAGGCTGGCTTTGAGTTATTACACCGAGCGGATACAGGGGTGGAGATGACATTGCCAGCAACGGCGCCTGCATTACATTTAATTCAACATATTCGCGATGAGGCTCATAGATTTGCGATTACAAAACATCGGCAAGCACGTGGGAAAGCAAGATCACAGAGCCCTCTTGAAGATATACCGGGGGTGGGGCCAAAAAGACGTCATTCTCTTTTGCGCCACTTTGGTGGGATGCGCGATTTGGTACGGGCAAGTATTTCAGATATAGCGAAGGTATCTGGAATGAGCCATCAGACAGCGGAATTGGTGTACTCTGCGCTCCATGCTGATTGAGACATAAATGTGAACTTGCCTAATGCGCTGACACTACTTCGTGTGTTGTTGATACCGATATTAGTAATTGTTTGGTTTGTTCCAATTAGTTACTCAGGAGAGCTGGCTGCAATTATCTTTTTAATTGCAGCCTTTACAGATTGGCTTGATGGTTGGCTGGCTAGGCGGTTGGCACAAGAATCAGAATTTGGCGCATTCCTGGATCCGGTGGCTGACAAACTAATTGTTGCAACCGCCTTGATTTTATTAGTTGACGCTTTTGATTCAGTCCTGGTGACGTTGTCCGCCATAGTGATTGTCGGAAGAGAGATAGTTGTGAGTGCTCTACGCGAATGGATGTCCGAGCTTGGACAGCGAGGACAAGTGGCAGTGTCGTGGATTGGGAAGTTAAAAACAGCCACACAAATGATAGCAATCATATTGTGTCTTGCCTTACCCATTCAAAAAATATTTATGCACCCAGGAATTTGGGTATTGGTCATATCGGCGCTTTTGACGTTATGGTCCATGGGGTCTTATTTGAAGGCCGCTTGGCCTCATCTATTCTCCGATTCAAATCGATTTAATTCTTAGGCTAGCGTTCGCTGCAAAACAAGTAATTTAGGTCTGAATTTTTGCAATGTAGGCAAGGCTTATTTTAGTTTCGTTAGAAAAGTAGGAATTGTTTGATGGCAGAAATATTTAACAATTGGATCAATAGATTCCACTAGGGAAACGCCAATACTTGTAGAATAAAATGGAAATATAAACGGAATTTTATAATCTTGAAATGTAGATGGATCGTTACTTTGACTTTACGAGATTAGAGGATTTCAATTTTTGAAATTCTTTTCTTTGATTGTTAGAGAAACGTTGATTGTATGCTCAGCATGCATTGTGGAGAACTCTACTGAAAGCAAATTGCTCGAACTATAGCACTAGGTCATGTAGTCAATTTGAGTTGAATCTCTATTGATCTGAGTCTCGACCCCAAGACCTAAAGCATGAAGGAAAACAGTTCGTATTGATTGCTGTCAATACGAAAGGAAGGCTGTATAATTTGGTTTGAATTTGATGACCAAAAATTGCATGCCGGTGTGATGGAATTGGTAGACATACCGGACTTAAAATCCGGAGAGGGAAACCTCGTGCCAGTTCGAGTCTGGC
>CAZFNA010000042.1:0-15646 GCA_964520465.1 uncultured Pseudomonadales bacterium
ATAGCATTAAAACCTGACTTTGTTGAAGCCCACTATAATTTGGGTGTCTTGCTTCAACAGCTAGATCGATTCGATGAAGCTGAAGCAATCAATAGGCAAGCGATTGTGTTGAAGCCTCACTATGCCGAAGCCCATTACAACATGGGTATCACGCTTCAAGAGTTGGGTAGATTAGATGAGGCTGAAGCTAGTTACAACCGAGCGATCGCTTTGAAACCCGACCTTCCGAAAGCCCACGGTAACTTAGCTATCGCGCTGCAAGAACAGGGCAGAATGGAAGAGTCTGTCACTAGCTTTCAGCAGGCTTTTACTCACCGTACGGGTATCCGTCCAAAGGGAGACGGCGCACTTACTCCAGCTATTTCATCGATGTTTTTCGAATTGACCAATAAGTGTAATTTTCATTGTACTTTTTGCCCATCGGACTCTCAAGAACGTAGTTTGGGCTTCATGGATTTAGAGCTTGCTAAACAACTCTATAAAGAGACTGCTGATAAAAAAATTATTGATGAGGTCAATCTCCATTTAATGGGTGAACCAACCTTACACCCCAAATTGATTGAGATTTTAAAATTTGGGGCATCAAAAAATGTAAAGACTGACTTAGTGACAAATATCAGCACATTTGGAGCTAAAAATGTTCCTAAAGTTTTAGATGCCTTATACGGCACGATAACTGCCAGCCATATGACGCCTACGGAAGAGACGTATCATTTTCGAGGTACAGTTGGTATTTCATGGGATCGTTATATCAGCAATCTTCGCTTGTTAGTTCGTGAATACATGAAACGTTTAGCAAAAGGGACTGCAATTAAAAATGATATAACGATACGGGTGATGGTTACCCAACATACGGCCTCAAATGTAAGTATTATTGGGACTGATAATGAAGCTCGCGCTATCCTTAAAGAGTGGAATGATTTTGTCGCTGAAGTTGAGCAGGAACTGGGAATGGCTCCCTTTAAGCGCAAAGATCATAATGCAGATGATCTGGTGCGAGGAAACAATCATTCGTCTACCTCTTATCCCTTGCAGCAGGGAATCAAGCTGACGTTCTGGAGAGCGTTTACATTTGCCAACACCCGGGTAAGCGATGACTTTGACTTAAAAACAACAAGGCAAACATCGTACTGTCATCATCCGTTCACTGACGTTGGCGTTTTATGGAATGGTGACGTAACATTATGCTGTCTTGATCACGATGGCCAATTAAAAGTAGGTAATGTTCGTGACTCTTCGATGGAAACAGTGATCCAGAGTGACGCAGCACAAAAATTGCGTGCCAGTATGCTTGGGGACTATCCCCTTCCATCTATCTGCCAAACGTGCCAAGAAAGACCAGTCAAGCGTGAAAATGCTTAACTGTATTAAAAAAACTAAACGAGAGGCTTGATTTTTTGAGGGTGCAGCTACCTTCAACAGTAGAAGAAAAAGTACCGCCTCAGGCGCAACTTTACTCTCCTTATCATGAAAACAGAGCTGTTATTTTCAATTCAAATTTATTTCACCAGACAGATAATCTCGACTTCAAAGATGGATATGAAAATCGGCGTATTAACGTGACAATGCTATTTGGAACGAGAGAATCATAAAGCGCCATTAAATTTCGATAATAACGGCTAAAAAAAAGGATAGATGCTAGATAATGTTGAGCAAGTATTGAGGCCTTGCAGGACTCCAATACTTATAGAGCGTTATTTGTCTGTATCTTGTGGAAAGACCTATTTGGCTTAAATAAAATCTTATTCCTGAATTTTTCTTGGAGAGAGTTTGTTGAAAACAATTGGAATCTTAGGCGGCATGTCCTCTACATCGACTCAGTTGTATTATAAAATTTTATGTGATTTGACTCAAAAACAATTCGGCGAGTTGAATTCGCCATCATTATTGATCCGTTCAGTAAATTTTGATCCTATTGCAAAGCGAATGGCAGATGGACGATGGGATGAAATTGGAAACATACTCAATGTAGAGGCAAAAAAACTTAGCGAAGGTGGCGCCGAGCTATTACTTTTGGCCTCCAACACCATGCATAAAATGACTGAACAAATGATGTTAGGAGTTGACATCCCGCTTCTTCACATAGCAGATGTTACAATTTCAGCTATTTTGAATGATGGGATCACTACCCCAGCTTTTCTCGCAACCAAGTTTACTATGGATGAGAGATTTTATATCGATAAGCTAGAGAGTAGTGGTCTTGTGCCGATTCTGCCGAATGAATTAGAAAGGTTTGAAATTAATCGTATCATTTTTGAAGAATTGGTTTGTAATGATGTAATTGCTAGTAGCAAACAGTTTTATGTGGATGTAGTGCAAAGACTGAAAAGCATTGGTGCGGACAGCGTGATATTAGGATGCACGGAGGTGAGTCTTCTACTGAACGAGGATAATACAAATCTTCCAACATTTGACACTACATATCTCCACTGTAAAGCAGCCATGAAAATAGCATCGGATTAATCTGTTTTGAAAACAACTAGTCTTTAGTATGTTTTAAAACGCATTAAAAACGATCCATAAGATAAAGAACTTAAGACTCTAGAATTGGCTGGACTTCCTCTGACGATCACTTTTTTGTTGTGAACTTGGGGGGTATAAATTTCATGTGCCAAACGTTTGTCATATCATTAAAGTTGCGAGTTAAGTCGGCAAAAGGATGCTGAGCCTAATTGAACTGAGCGATGCCGCCGTTCGGTTGGAAGCTGTTATCTCGATTGTTACTAATCAGATTGTTTTTTAAGAGAACAAATTATGTCTAAATTAATACTTCACCATTACTGGCCATCGCCGTTTGCCCATAAGATTCGTTTGGCTTTGGCACTGAATGATACAGAGTGGCGTTCAGTCGAAATTCCACGAGTCCCACCAAAGCCACTTTTGATGCCGTTGACTGCGGGCTACAGGAGGACACCTGTATTGCAGATTGGCGCCGATATTTACTGTGATACGCAAAATATTGTGCGGGCCTTAGCAGAAAATAACAGTTCAGATCAATTACTTCCTGAATCCGCAAGAGGTCGGATCTTGGCTTTTACCGATTGGGCTGACACTAGCGTAGCTAACTTGGCTGTTCGAGTGGCTTTGACTTCTGTTTTAGATACTGCGCCATCTGATTTTATTGAAGATCGCGGCGGCTTATATTTTGGACATAACTGGACGGCTGAGCAACTTAAGAAGCAGTTTTCTGGTGTTATTTTGCAGCTTTCCGCTCACCTTGATTCAATTGAGAAAGGTCTGTCACTGACTGGCGGTATGTTTAGTGCTGAACCATCCTACGCTGACGTTACTATAAGTTATCTTGCATGGTTTATCAGAGGCCGCTGGGACCAAGGTTCGCGATTTTTATCTCAATTTCCGAATATTGAACGTATTGAAAAGGTTGTTCATGATCGAGTATCGGAGCTCCACGAAGACTTTAGTGCGGATGACGCGCTTGTCGTTGCAAAAAAATCATTGTCTCAAGCACCTAGGGGCGTTGAAGAACAGCCTGGATTACAATTATCCGAAGGACAAAAGGTCTTCATAAAGCCCCAAGCTGAAACCTCAGACCCACCCGTAATTGGGAGGTTGAGATATCTTGATCGCGTCAGAGTGTCAATTGATCATTTAGATGAATCCGTCGGTGACGTGGTAGTTCATCTGCCTGTCGCAGGTTACCAGATTCAGCCTAATGATTGACCCAACGCTTCCTGGCGAAAATTTACGCTGTATCATCTTCATGGTAATTGCAATGGCTGGATTTGCGATAGAAGACTCAGTAATTAAACAGCTCTCCTATTCGATGCCAATCTCACAAGTGCTTATGCTGATTGGATTGGGTGGTCTCTTGATGTTCTCCGGGGCAGCTTTAACCAGACGCACTCAGCTCTTTACGTCCGACATAGGCAAACCTTGGTTTTTAATCCGAACGCTGGCTGAGCTTTTTTCCGCAATCTTTTTTGTGGTAGCTATCGTCTATGCATCTCTATCCACTTCATCCGCAATACTGCAGGCTACTCCATTGGTTGTTTCTCTTGTGGGCGTTCTATTTTTGCGACAAGTCGTTTTTGTGCAGCAGTGGTTTTTAATCCTAGTCGGGTTTATCGGAGTGATATTCGTTATTCAACCGGGAATGGATGACTTTAATCCTGCTGCTCTGTTTGCCGTTGTAGGTGTGCTCTTTCTAGCCGTGCGTGATGCAATTACGCGGTTTATTTCTGTTTCGATTCCAGCGATTGTTGTATCGTTTTGGGCTTTTTTTGCGGTGTTCATGGCGGGCGTTGTAACAATCCCATTTTTTGCATCGTTTAGATTCTTGACTCCCGGTGATTTGTTATTACTTCTAGTCTCCGCACTAGCTGGTTCAGGCGCTTATTTTTGTATAGTACTCGCAACTCGTGGTGGTGATATTGCAGTTGTCTCGCCCTTTAGGTATTCCCGTCTACTCTTCGCACTTATGCTAGCCGTCATATTTTTTGATGAAGAAATTAATTCTATGATGTTAGTTGGCAGTGGCTTGATCACCATCTCAGGTGTCTTGATGATCAGGTGGGGCGGAGCACGGAAGGTAGTTCGTCGATAAAGGCGCGCACTAACTCAGAATTATTTGCTACTGTGGAACCATCGCTCAGCCAGATTCCATTTTCGAAGCCAATACGACAATCAAAACCCTCTGATGCTGCTCTAAGTAAGCAGGGAATCTGTCCTTTACCAAAAGCGCAAATCATCTCCCGTTTTGGCTGAAGGTTGAAAGGTAATCCATCTCTGAATACCAAAAAAGGGTCTAACTGAGTCGGTGTACTTTCTTGATCTTTTGAATACCTGCCCAGCACATAGAGAACCTCCAGCGATGGAGTTTTAATGATTTTTTTCCTGATCAACTGAACCAATGTCACCAGGTCAGCCTCATCATAAAGGATGAATTGGACACGCGTTTTAGCTAGCAGTGTGGTGAAGAAAGTTGTTAGTTGGGTAGAATTTTGTTGTCTAGTTATTTCCCGTATGGCTACAGATACCCATGGCGCACGAATTTTTGAAAGTAGGTCGATTTGACTTTCGACTTCATAAACTCCTGCCGCCTCTGATGTTACTTGTACTTCGAGATGCGGAATTTTTGCATGCAATTTCGTAATTAGGGCTTGGTACCTTGAAATATCCAGTAGGTGACGTTGATCGGCGGTACGAATATGCGCATGAAGTCCGCGGGCGCCCTCTTGAAAACAGGCTTTAGCGGTTTCAATCAGGGCATCATCAGTCACGGGGATAGCGTGGTGATCGTTCGTAGTGCGTCGGGCACCATTAGGTGCAACCATTATGTATGTCATGCCGCTCGATCTGCCTGAACGCTTACTTTTGTAATTGCCTGAGCTAAACGATGGGCGATGGTCTGAACATCTTCAGATTCCACTATAAATGGGGGAGCCAGTAATACGTGATCACCATACTGGCCATCGATCGTTCCAGACATTGGGTAGCACATCAAACCACACTCCATTGCGGCTTGTTTAATTCGGCTTGCTACGTTCCAAGAGGGATCTAATGCTGCTTTAGTGACCTTGTCAGCGACTAGTTCGAGACCAACAAAAAGACCTCGCCCTCGAATATCACCAACCCAGGGATGATGCCCAATAACCGCGGTTAAGGTGGTCTGTAATAAGTTACCCATATCCAGAATATGCGGCATTAGACCTGGTTTTGTTAACTCTTCGATAACTGCTACTCCAGCAGCACAGGCTGTTGGATGACCCATGTATGTGTGGCCATGTTGAAAGAAGCCGGAGCCATCAACTATGACTTGAAAAATGTTGTGTTGGCATAGCATTGCGCCGATGGGCTGTATGCCAGCTCCAAGCCCCTTTGCGATGCAAAGGATATCTGGACGAATATTGTCATAATCACAGGCGAATAGGTGGCCGGTTCGTCCCATGCCACACATGACCTCATCCAAGATAAGTAATACACCGTATTGATTGCAAATTTCACGAATTCTCTGATAGTAACCGTCTACAGCTGGAACAGCACCCATGGTGGCGCCTACGACAGGCTCAGCAATAAAGGCGGCAACGCTATCAGGGCCAATACGCAAAATCTCAGCCTCAAGCTCATCCGCTGTTCGTTGGCCGTAGTCGAATGATGTCTCACCAGCCTCTGCCCACCGCCAAAAATGACATGGACAAATGTGGCTCATATGCACTGGCAAGAGTGGTTCAAACTGTCTGCGTCGCCATTTATTACCACCACTTCCAAGAGCTCCTAGTGTATTCCCATGATAGCTCTGTCGTCTGCCAATTATATGGTTCCTGTTGGTCTGACCAATCTCGAAAAAGTACTGTCTGACCAATTTGAGGGCTGCTTCGACAGCTTCACTGCCACCGCTAACGAAATATACATGCTCAATGCCCTCAGGGGCTTGCTGTACAAGGAGATCAGCTAACTGCTCCGTAGGCTCGGCTGTGAAAAATCCAGTATGTGCAAAGGCCATATTTCGAAGTTGGTGACAGGCTGCATCGATGATCTTCTTGGGCGAATGTCCTAAGCAACTCACCGCCGCACCTCCACATGCATCCAAATAACGATTCCCCTCAGAGTCTATGAGGTAAATGCCATCGCCAGCTACTGCGGTGGGCAAACTATTCCGCGGGGCTCTCCCGAACACATTATGATTCGTGGTCATTTATACCTCCTTAGAGCGTCTTGATCGCTGTGAGCATCCAACTATTATCAAGAGGAAAAATGCGGGAAGATAGGCCCACTCTTTTGTGAGTCTATTTCTTCGTTCTATTGCAACCTCGGCAATTTTAACTGGTGTGTCACCATAAAAATCAAATCGCTGCATAGTTTGGAAATTTTCTGTTCCTGGAAAGGGTTCATCTATTAATAGCTTAGAATTCTCAAGGCGTGCTGGGAGACCTTCTTGATCCATCGCATTTCCTAGAGTGTTGTTGATATCTGTATCGAGAAGAATGACGAGTGTTGTCAACTGATCCGGATTGTCGAAATCAGGTCCTTCTAGGGTTAATCGAATTTGTCCGGTCACTTTGGAATCATCGATTAACTTTTCGGATATTGCCAATTCCTTCCAAGGCGCTTGTACTTGATTAATCCAATAGCCTGGGCGCACGAGAGAAAATGAAATCAAGAGCAGGGCTGCTGTTTCCCACCACCGCGATTTTACAAGCCAAAAGCCCTGCGTAGCTGCGGCGAAGAGCATCATTGCACAGGCTGATACAATAAAGATCAAAATTCCTTGGGTAACCGTCACATTAATTAAAAGCAGGTCCGTATTAAAAATAAAAATAAAGGGCAGAATCGCTGTTCGAATATCGTACGCGAACCCTTGGATGCCTGTGCGAATCGGATCACCTTGGCTGATTGCAGCGGCAGCAAATGCAGCAAGACCAACTGGAGGAGTGTCGTCAGCCAGAATACCAAAATAAAACACGAACAAATGGACTGCGATCAGAGGCACTATTAATCCAGATTGCGAGCCGACACTCACAATTACGGGCGCCATTAAAGATGAGACGACAATATAGTTTGCGGTGGTAGGCAGCCCCATACCAAGAATTAGACACATTAGGGCAACAAGCAAGAGCATTAACATCAAACTGCCACCTGAAAGTACTTCGACTAATTCTCCTATGACTTGATGCGCGCCCGTTAGCGAGACAGTCCCGATAATCAGACCAGCCGCTGCTGTTGCAACACCTATACTAATCATATTCTCTGCGCCTTGAATTAAGCCAGAGATCGAAAGACGGATTCCACTCAGCCAATCCGATTGCTGATTTTGCACTCCGCGAAAAAATTGTTTCAAAGGCTGTTGAGTTAGAATAACGAATAAAATTGCCATCGTGCCCCAAAAAGCAGAAAGGGCTGGCGATAGCCGTTCAACCAAAACGCACCACAATAAAACAAGTATCGGAACTAGAAAATGTAGCCCTTGGACTAAGATTTCTCGTGCTGGGATATCCCGAATCTCTGGACTATCAGATAGCGTTTGGCTTAGGTCTTCTTTGCGGGAAGCGACTTTAAGCGCAGTAAGATAAACCGCTAGAAACACTATAATAGCGATAGGAACAGTGATATCAGGGGCAACAACTTGGATCCAGCCTAACAGCAGATGCGTCATCAGACCCAGAATTCCAAATCCAATAAATCCGATCAACAGACCTCCAATTTTTTGCGCTAGTGGCAATGCCCGAGAGGATCTGTCAGCCCCCCGCAGATCCAGCTTCACAGCTTCAAGATGTACGATGTACATTAGGCCAATATACGAAACGATGGCTGGGAGCACGGCGTGTGTGATCAGCTCAAGATAAGAAATCCCTGTAAACTCAGCAATAAGGAATGCTGCCGCCCCCATCACGGGTGGTGTGAGCTGACCATTTGTGGACGCTGCAACCTCTATAGCCCCCGCTTTTTCAGGGCTCAGTCCCGTTTTTTTCATTAACGGAATTGTGAACGTACCGGTGGAAACAACGTTTGCGATTGATGATCCTGAATATATGCCAGACAATCCGGACGCGACGACGGCCGCTTTTGCCGGCCCACCTCTTAAATGACCCAGCAATGCGTAAGCGAGACGAATAAAGTATATGCCTGCGCCAGCCTTCTCCAGCAGTGCTCCAAACAGAACAAAAAGAAAAATCATTGAGGAAGCGACGCCCAAAGCGACGCCAAAGATTCCCTCGCTTTGCATCCAGAAATGCCAGAGTGCTTTGTTTAGCGATGCTCCTCTCCACTGTATGGTCTCTGGCATAAAATTTTGATCGCCAAAAAATACGTAAAATAGGAAACAGGAACACACTATAAGGAGAGGCATGCCAAGACATCGATACAACGCCAGTGCCAAACTTAGCATTCCTATTCCAGAAATCCATAAATCACTTGTAGTTGGTAATCCTGCTCGATCAGCAATTTGATCTTTTAGGACTAACAGGTACAGACAGGAGATGGCAGCAATAAGCGCGGTTGCGTAATCATACCAGGGCGTTTTAGCCTCTTTTGCTTGTCTGTTGAGAGGAAATGCGAGCGTAGCAAGCGCAAGCGCAAAGGCTAAATGAATTTGTCGGATCTCTTGGTTGTTAAAAACTAGACTTAATCCACTCCATTCGGTAAAGACAAAGGGTAAGACACTGGCTACATAAAGTTGAAAAATAGACCATGTGAAACACAACACGATAATTACTTTTCGAGTGCTATGAATTTTTGGTTGGCTCGGCTCGTTAGCTTCAGACATGAGGCAATCAGTTGTTCGATTCATTTTTATTCGATGGAGTTAGTAAAGAGGGGCTTAGCCCCCCCTTACACGGTCGTCTGCCGGATTATTTCCAGCCACGTTCTTTGTAGTACTTCATTGCGCCAGGATGAATTGGTGCTGAAAGACCATCACTGATCATTTGCATTTCATCTAGGTTTGCAAAAGCGGGGTGTAGCTTCTTAAAGTCGGCAAAATTATCGAATACAGCCTTCACGACGACATATGCAACATCATCAGAGACTTTTGCAGAAGTAACGAAAGTCGCACCAACACCGAATGTTTCAGTATCGTTGGGATTATCTTTGTACATGCCTCCAGGAACTGTAGCGACGCGGTAGAAAGAATTGTCAGCGACAAGCTTGTCGATCGGTGCACCTTTGACCGGAACGAGACGAACATCACAGCTATTTGTTGCTTGGGTAATCGCGGCTGCCGGGTGGCCAATGGTGTAGATCATTGCGTCAATTTTTCCATCGCAAAGCGCCTGTGCCATTTCTGACCCTTTCAACTCTGCAGCTACAGCGAAATCACTCATTTTCATACCGAAGGCATCCATGACAACTTCCATCGTTGCACGCTGGCCGGACCCTGGGTTACCCACATTGACTTTCATGCCTTTCAGGTCTTCAAACTTTTTGACGTTGTTAAAAGACTTACCGCGAACTAGAAGCGTAAAGGGCTCGGGGTGAACAGAGAAAACAGCACGGAGATCCTTGAATGGCCCCTGATCTTTAAATTTAGAGGTTCCCTTGTATGCATGGTGTTGCCAGTCAGATTGCGCGACACCAAATTCCAGCTCACCAGCACGAATAGTATTAATGTTATATACCGATCCACCGGTTGATTCTGCCGAGCAGCGAATCCCATGAGTCTTGCGATCTTTGTTTACCAGCCGACAGATTGCGCCACCAGTCGGATAATAAACACCGGTTACGCCGCCAGTTCCAATTGAGATAAATTGTTGCGCTTGCACCGCACCAGCAGTGAGGCCAAGTGTTGCGACAGAAGCGAGTACGAAGTGTTTCATTTTCATAAATTTACTCCTTATTGTTATAATTTAATATCTTAGCGAAACAGTTTGAACTATCACTTACAACAACTTCTATCGCAAACTTTGTGGTACATTTGTTCCTTCAGATGGTGGTTGCTTGGTGGCTTTGACACAAATGTTTCGCATTTGCCTGTAATGAACGTTCATGCTTTGAAAGCTCGTATTGATTCGCTGCCCCGCACGCAGCAGATTGTTGGACGTTATTTGTTGCGTCATGGATCAGACATCCCGTTTTTGAGCGTTCGTGAGTTATCTAGTCGCGCAGGGGCGACGCCTTCAACTGTAATGCGTTTAGTTAAGTCCTGTCGGTTCGAAGGCTACAAGGCCTTGCAAGAGTCCTTTAAAACTCATTTTATTAACAATGCTAGTCCGAGGCTATTGAATTCTGAAACGGAGCATGAGCAGACCTTCCGACTGGCTTTAGACAGCCTTTTTTCAGTTGGTCAAGTTGAGCAGCTTGACCGTATAGCACGTCTGATTTTCCAGTCGCCTTGCCATGTGGCAGGATTTCGAAGTGCCTACAGTTTGTCGCACTACTTGGCCTATTTATTAAATATGATTCAGCACAATGTTTTTCTGGTACCAAACTCCGAGTCAGCTGCTTTCGACCACTTAATGCTGGCTAAGCCCGATCATTTGCTACTGATTTTTTCTACTTCTCCCTATGCCTCGCAGTCAGTCAAAATTGCAACGATGGCTAGGGAAAGTGGGGTTCGAGTCATCGCGATAACAGATAGCGCGGATTCACCTTTGAGTGATTTGGCTAATGAACTGATGTTGGTTGACCAAGTTTCGATGAATTACATTCCAACTCGAATTTCATTTTTTGCATTAATTGAATATTTAGTAGAGACCGGCTGTAGTCTTCAAGATAGAAAATCACGTAAAGAGCTAAAACTTTTTCAGCATCACATTGAACAATTTTCAGGGTATTGGGCTCCAAACTCCAAAGCATTTCCGCAGCCACCACAAGCAGAAGACTTTGAATGAACAGTTATTATTTTCTGGGCGGAGCAATTTTTTTTGAGGTCTGTGGAACGCTGTTGCTTCCTGCCACTCATAATTTTTCACGCTTCGTGCCAACGGGTCTGATGATGGTCTGCTATGGGATCGCGTTTTACTGTCTTACATTTGCTATTCGTGACATCCCAATCGCCATAGTTTATGCGATTTGGAGTGGTGCGGGGGTCTTCCTGATCGCGCTATTCAGCACGTTGTTTTATCGACAAATTTTAGAGTGGCCAGCGATCCTGGGATTGGCATTCATAATCTCAGGCGTCGTCCTAGTAAATGTATTCAGTTTTCCCAAAGGTAATTAAGCAATCTTTTTTAGGGCTTCATTAATTAATGAGACCGTCCGATCAGTATGTATGAGCTTATCTATCCCAAACAATCCAATTCTGAAGGTTTGAAATGCTTCAGACTCCCCACACTCAAGAGGTACGCCGGCGGCGATTTGAATTCCTTGGCTAGCAAATGCACTGCCATTTTTTAAATCAGGCCGCTCCGTGTGGGAGACCACAACGGTTGGCGACTGGTAGCCCTTCGCTGCAAGACTTTTGAACCCGTAGCCTTCCATTAATTCTCTAACCTGACGACCCAGTTCAATTTGTTTTCTTTTCAGGGCATCGAATCCAAGTTCAGCCATTTCTTGAAACGTTTCGAAAAAGCTGGCTAGTCCGTCGGTTGGCATTGTTGCGTGATAGGCATGGCCTCGATTGAGATAAGTACCCATAATGCTATGCCATTTCTTAAGATCCAGGGCGAAGCTATCGGATGTTGTTGAATGCAATCTCTCTAATGCTAGCCCCGATAACATAACAACTCCGGCGCAGGGGGTAGAAGACCAGCCCTTTTGCGGTGCGGTAATTAGGACATCAATGCCGAGACTGTCCATGTCAGCCCATAGAGCTCCGGCTGCGACGCAGTCTAGGATAAATATTGCTCCAACCTCATGAGCGACATCTGAGACCGCTTTGATATAAGTATCTGACAGTAATATACCAGCTGAGGTTTCGACGTGCGGCGCTACAACGACTGAGGGCTTATTATTTCGGATGGTCTGACAAACTTTTTCAATTGAAACTGGGGTAAATTGTTGATCAGGTTTGTCAGAGTCGGGACAGGCTTTAGCAATCTCTACATGGACTGGGGCTACACCCTGATCAAAAATCTGAGTCCAGCGATAGCTAAACCAGCCGTTTCGGATGACTAAGACGTTTTGGTTTCGCGCGAACTGCCTTGCGACTGATTCCATCGCAAAGCTTCCACCGCCAGGGACTAAAACGCAAGATGATGCATTGTAAACAGAGGTAAGACCCTCGTGGAGCCCGCACATCACTGATTGAAAATTTTGCGACATGTGGTTCAGGGAGCGATCTGAAAATACCACTGAATATTCGAGCAGTCCGTTAGGATCGATATTTGGGTAAGTTGTCGACATTATTTGCTATCCTGCGTGGTTAACCAAGATTATTCTCAATAGTAGAAACCTTATTCGCTCGGCTCGTCGACTGAGTAATTATTCAAGAGGATTATGACACAACCTATTTTTTCCGGAGCGGATTATTTGTATATGCGCGAGGCCCTGAATCTCGCTAAAAAAGCAATGGCCCTTGACGAAATTCCTGTTGGTGCGCTGATTGTTCGTGGTGATGAAGTCTTGGGTCGGGGGCTTAACATGCCGCTTACATCTAAAGACCCTACGCACCATGCTGAAATTGCTGCGATTCGCGATGCTAGCAAAAATGCGCATAATTATCGGCTGCCGGGCACGATCCTCTATGTCACTCTTGAACCGTGCACCATGTGCTTTGGCGCATTAATTCATGCGCGGATTGAGCAAATTATTTATGCAGCCCAAGAGCCGAGAGCGGGGGTTATCGAGTCACGGCTCAAACTTCCAGAAGCTCTTTTTTACAATCATCGAATTGCTGCAAAAGGCGGCCTATTAGAGGACGAATCGAGGGAACTATTGCAGTCATTTTTTCAAAAACGACGGGGCCTTGTAAGTCGTGATGGTTGTTTGTGACAAATATCGAGAAGATTCGCCATGCTAGTCGAGCCAGCTCTTTGGTCTGTTAAACTCTGCTGACGCAGATCATCTATTTGAAATAAGAGTAAGGACTCATCGATATGCTCATACTACAGGGAGGTTGCCCCCTCTCTTCTTTTCGTATTCAAGGCCTAGTAATGCGAGCACGGGCTAATGGCCTGGACATCGGCAGCTTAAGATTTACCTATCTGTATTTTATCTTGGGTGAAGCGCAAGAGCCTGAAAAAATTCAACGTCTGATCGATGCCAAACCACTGGCAGTGAAGTCCGGATACACTGTGATTCCAAGAGCAGGGACAACTTCATCTTGGAGTTCCAAAGCCACAGAAATCGCCAATAATTGTGGGCTGACTTATGTTTCACGAATTGAGCGCGGTACACACGTAGTGTTGGATAAATCTATTAGCACATCAGATAGGTTGCTGCTCAATCCATTGATCTCCGACCCTATGCTTGAAGATGTTCTGATCGACATACCTAGCGATCGGTTTTTTAAAGCGGGGCCTCCTGGATCGCTCGGTATTATTAATTTGGGCGATGATCCGTTTGCTGCACTTTACCGCGCCGACGCAGAGCATGGTTTAGCGTTATCCCAGACTGAGATGTCTTATCTGGCTGATGTCTATCAAAAGCTTAACCGAAATCCTACAGATGTTGAGCTGATGATGTTTGCGCAGGCAAATTCAGAACATTGTCGCCATAAGATTTTCAACGCCTCTTGGACTTTAAATGGCGAGAAGCAGCCAAAAAGTTTGTTTCAATGGATCCGGAATACCCATGAGATTTCGCCGGATGGTGTGTTATCGGCTTATGCTGATAATGCGGCTGTAGTCGAGGGACCTATTGCTGAACGATTTCTGATCAATCCATTTAATCACGCTTACCAGCAGGTGCTAGAGCCAGTACACCTGGTGATGAAGGTAGAGACTCACAACCATCCAACTGCCGTTTCCCCTGGCCCGGGGGCGGCAACCGGAGCTGGTGGAGAAATTCGTGATGAAGGAGCGACTGGACGGGGCGCCAAGCCCAAGGCTGCTTTAACGGGGTTTAGTGTGAACTACTTGAGAATACCAGGACTTGAAATGTGTTGGGAGGAGCAGTTGCCGATGCCGACCAGTCTAGCCTCTTCCTTGCAGATTATGCTTGAGGGTCCAATTGGCTGCGCTGCGTTTAATAATGAATTTGGTCGGCCTAACCTGAATGGGTATTTTCGGACTTTTGAGGCGACTGAAAACACTAGTGAAGGCTTAAGACGGCGAGGTTACGTCAAGCCCATCATGATTGCGGGCGGCATTGGTTCAATTTCTGAAGGTCAGGTTGAAAAACAGCAGTTTACCCACGGAACACCGCTTGTGGTGCTCGGGGGCCCCGCTATGTTGATCGGCCTTGGTGGCGGTGCTGCGAGTTCTGCGGGTGAGGGCACTTCTGGGAGTGATCTCGATTATGCGTCTGTGCAGCGTGCCAATCCAGAGATGGAGAGGCGTTGTCAAGAAGTAATCGATCGATGTTGGTTGCGTGGGGCTGATAACCCTATTGCGTTCATCCACGATGTGGGAGCAGGTGGTTTATCCAATGCACTGCCAGAATTAGTAAATGATGGAGGGGTAGGTGCAGTTTTTTTTATGGATCAGATCCCCTCTCTAGATCCTTCACTATCACCGCTTGCACTCTGGTGTAATGAAGCACAAGAGCGATATGTACTGGCTGTTCGAAAGGATCAGTTATCGACGTTTGAGGATATCTGTGAACGGGAACGCTGTCCGTGTGCTGTCGTCGGTTATGCACAAGATACTCCTCACTTATCGGTCTCCAAGATGGATGAAGGTCAAGCACCAGTCGATATGCCTATTGAAGTACTCTTTGGCGAAACTCCAAAAATGCATCGTTATGCCTCTAATATCGTTGTCGAGACTAGGCCAGCAGAGTTTTCTGACGTCAGCTTTTCTGAATTAACGCACCAAGTTATCCGTCATCCTACGGTTGCGTCCAAAAATTTTCTCGTAACTATCGGTGATAGAACGGTCTCTGGTCTTGTTCATAGGGATCAAATGGTGGGGCCTTGGCAAATTCCAGTTGCAGATTGTGCTGTCACGCATTCGGCGATTGGTTCGGCTACCGGTGAAGTGATGGCGATGGGTGAAAGAACGCCGCTTGCATTGGCCAATGCCCCCGCCTCTGCGCGCATGGCCATCGCTGAGACTTTGATGAACATGGCAGGTGCGTCTATTGGCCAGATTGGTCAGATTAAGTTGTCGGCCAACTGGATGTGTTCGGCTGAAACCAAAGGTGAAGACGC
>CAZFNA010000043.1:0-129 GCA_964520465.1 uncultured Pseudomonadales bacterium
CTCTAAGGAGCCCAAAAGCTCGCAGTCTGCATGACAGACGAGATAACCTCAGCCATACGAACGTTAATGACTAATATGGTACAACGTTATTAAGTAAAATAAAAAAACTAGCGATGATTGACAAAAAGG
>CAZFNA010000043.1:139-15345 GCA_964520465.1 uncultured Pseudomonadales bacterium
CATTATGATTGACAACACTCTAAGGAGCCCAAAAGCTCGCAGTCTGCATGACAGGCGAGATGACCTCAGCCATGCGAATATTAACGCCTGAGATGGTACAATATTATTAAGCAGAATAAAAAAAACTAGCGATGATTGACAAAAAGGTCTGTCTAGAATTGGATGAGCATTCAACTATTTGGGAAGTGCATCCAGCCAGTAATAATGTACTTAGAGTCTGATTTTAATACATTGCCCTTGTGGGCATGAGTCCACTCGGCGGGCCAGATTAATGTTAAACCTTTCCTTGGCTGCACCTCTAAATCGTAATGACTAAAATACGTTGAACCACCCTCATCTTCCTCAACATCATTAAGATAGGTCATCCACGCAAAAATACGGTGAAGATTTTCTAGACTGCTGCGCTCTGTATGAAGATTCTGAAAGTGTTGCCCACTTTGATATCTTTGAAGATTGAAATTCCCGACTTCTAAATTGTCAGCAAACTTAGCCAAAAAAGGCCACTCCACCGTATAGTCCTGGTAGCAAGAAAACAAATTATTAAAATACTCATCAAAAGCCTCATTACCAGGAAGTTTTATTTCTTTCGGTAGCATGGAAATATCAATACTATTTTTAAGATCTATATTTTCCCCTAGTCCAGTGACCCCTCTCTTTTGCCTACTTTTATTTGCTTCAAAATAAGCAATTAATTCATCACATATTGATATGGGCTTAATTAACCACGCACCAATAAAATTAGGATTCGAATTTTGTTTTGATAAAATCACTTTTTCCACAGAGTGCCTCTCATGAAATCGACAAGCCTGATTTTAAATGAAATGTAATCACCCCACCGCCCAATTTTTGCTCGTTAAGCCCGTCTCGATGCTGGCCCATTTTCATAAGTAATCTTCCCAGGTTAGTATGGGATTCACCATAATCAGGCGCGATCCTCAGAGCAGTTCGATAATACTCAACAGCGCCGCCTAGATCTCCTTGTGCATGTAGCACATTACCCAAATTGTTCAGTGCCTCGGGATAATGAGGCGTGATATCTAGTGAATGCTGATAACACTCAATGGCACCATCTAAATCACCTTGATCATTTAGTGCATTACCAAGATTGAAATGAGCCAGACAATAATCCGGATCAATGCTCACAGCACGCCGGTAGTTTTCGATAGCGCCATTTGCACATCCCTGAATTTTAAGTGCGTTACCCAGGTTATTATATGCCTGAGCATAATCAGGGTTAGCCTCTAATGCAGTCCTGTAGCTCTCAATGGCACCACTTAAATCACCTTGATCATTCAGCGCATTACCCAAATTATATAGGGCAACAGCATAATCTGACCTAAGCTCCAGTGCTTTCCGATAGTTCTCAATAGCACCATCTAAGTCACCCTGATTCTTAAGTGCGTTACCCAAGTTATTATATGTATCAGCAGAATCTGGCTTGATATCTAATGCTCGCCGATAGCTTTCAATGGCACCTTCAGAATCGCCCTGATCCTCGAGCACCCCGCCTAAATTATTAAAGGCATCAGCGTAATCTGGCTTGATATTTAATGCTTGCCGATAGCTGTCAATAGCAGATTCATAGTGCTGTAACCCAGCGTACACAGCGCCACAAATATTATGTAAGACTGCCGACCTAGGATACTGGGCTATTAATTCACTAGCGTATTTCAGTGATGGTTGAAGGAGTCCTTGTGAATAGAGATTAATAAGTTGCTGGACCTTGTTTTCTGGTGGATCTTCAATCAATGGTTTATGAGAATCAGAACCGCCCTGCAAGCCCTTCAGACCCTGCGCCGCCTTTAAATTTTTCGGAAATCGCTCAAGAATATCCCTATAAATACCTTGCGCAATTTCAATATGGCCTTGCTTGCCTTGAGATTGTGCCAACTTCAACGCCCTCGGCAGGCTTACCTTATTCAGTATATTTTCTTCTATCAAAATTAAATCACTGCATCAGATATAAAAAGTATTCCATGAATCAAGAGCCTGATCGCTGCTGCTTGTCAAAATACGTTTCTCACATGTCGCACAAAAAAACGCCGGCACTGAAAATAACTCGCAGCCACAACTAGTCATCAGACTAGATTGATACTGTGATTTTAGGCCAACAGAAGTTTAAATAGTATTTCAAGAACTTAACAGAGAATAAATTGATGTAGTGATGTACTTAGACTATTTCATAGAGTATTTCTTAGTAGAGTATTTCGGAGACCTAAGCCATCCACTAATCACCAAAACCAGCCACGCTTGGGGCTTACATTCATACTTAGGCCTTCCATTTCACATCTACTTATGCGATCAGCAAAGACAATTCAAGCTTTGGGGCAAATGTTCAATAAAATATTACAATTTCAAAAGACTGCCGATTGGTTTAATGCATCTATTAATCCGATCATTTCCAGGATGGCATTTGGCGTTTCTGTAACATTTTCGACATCAGTACCGCCTTCGGCTACATATGCCTCTGGCGACATATCTGTGAAACTATCAAAAGCCCTAATGTAATCAGCGGGTGATTGAACAGAACCTTTAGCCGAAAATCCCAAATCTATTATCTCTGTGTTATTTTCAACACTACCATCATCCAAGAGTACAAATAAAAAATCGTCTTGCCGAATCGTATAAAGATCTCTCCCCAGGTAATTTATTTTGGCATTTTCATATCGTTCTACTAATTCCTTACTTTGGTTTATTAGCTCAATTCTGTCGTCTCCCCCGCCAGAGTCAGATAAAAAAATCTGCGCCTGCCCGGCAAGGTAAACTTTATCGTCGCCATTTCCCCCGGAATAAAAAATAGCATCAGCTACGTTAGGGCCATCAATCAGTGTATCGTTTCCGCCCCTGCCCAAGAAAGCATAGCTCTTGCCAAAGTCTTCCGCTCCCAGCGAACTCAAATCAAAAACATCATTTGCATTTGATCCATAAACGAGATGAAACGTTGTTGTAATTCCACCCAGCCAAGTTATTTCTTTGGTTTTAGGGTTGCTGTCAGTTCCCTGAAGGGCACTCGCATCCCATCCTGCCTGTCGTAAGTAATTTTGGATGTCTACCCCAGATACCCCAAACCACTCTTGAAGATTGACAGAGTCAATTCCTGTTTCTCTAAGGCCCGTTACAAGGGTATAAGGGTTAGACAACATATCCGAAATACGGCTTTTAACCCTTGAAAGTTCAGCTACATCTTCAAGGTTATTCCAATAATCAGTCACTGCCATAACTCCAAATTCTACTGTTTAGATTTTACACAGACAGCTCATCAAAAGCACCATCTCGCATGTCTGGCAAGTTCTAAAAATATTTTGAAGACCGCATTAGTCTCACCCTGAGTAGCGAGAAACATTCATTTTTACATCATGATAAATTCGAGTACGACCCAAAACTGCAATATTGAATTGAATTAAATTAAAAGCAGCTCCCCTTGATACAGGTCCGCTTAATCGGCCCTCGTCCGTCAGACCCTCTAATACTGTAATCACCATTTGAGTAGGTGCGCCCATAAGTTGTCCAGCGCTTACGGCCCGCGGTATATCCATTGGTAATAGTTAAGTTTCCCAATTTTTTTTGGGACTGCATCGGCATCCATCCAAAACGTTGCTTCGACTGGGATCTTTTTATCGGTGACGCTTTATTAATTCTAATACTGTATGCATTCCCGGTCTTCAGGTCATTACACGCCTGCTGGCCATGGCTCCCAAAGCAAGCAGAATTTGCTTGATTGCTGATGGCTAGTAGCCCGGCCCATAAAAATAAACTCGTTAAATATAACTTCAATTTAAACTCTCCATTGATTTGTTATTTAATCGGCAAGCATCACGTTCACTTAAGTTGCCTCTAAACGCAGCTTTTGCGTTATCTCGGATTCTAGCCAGCTAAGTTTAAAAATTTAGAGATCAAAACACATTAAACTGTCATGCCCGCATAGTGGGGAAAAGTAAAACTTCGAGACATCTACAACGTGCAGATAGTCAATACGAAAAAATTTAAATAGACTTTTAGAAGACCATTAAGAGAAATTTTATCGAGTTCAGGGAGGGCAAGATTTGAAGCGTTCTCCATCTGATTTTGTCGGCTAATTAGGAGTCATAATCCAAAAATTTTCCAGGGCTTAACTTGGTAGGTGCAAACTAAGTAAACTTCTAGAGATTATAAATACCGCAATAACTTTGCTTATTATTTCTATCACCAAGTGATGGAACTGAGGCCTAAAGCCTCTTAGTAAGATATTTGATGACCGTCATAAAGTAACAGCACATTTTTGACGCTCAGCAAATGAAATCCTGCTTAGGTTGAAAACCTGCACAAACAACTAATTCAGTCTCCTAATTTGTTCAATCTGGCCCGCAAGGGGGAAAATAATCAAACTAAGGAGCCGATCAAGACGCCAAAAAAGTTACGATTGCCGTATGAGCATCCACATGTAAATTTGAAGACTTAAGCATTGCTTCTGGTTTAGCAGCCGCCGGCAAATATTCTAATTGCTCCAAAACTGCATGTGTCACGATCCGGATAATATTTGATTTGATTTTAGGGTGTACGCTCAAAACTAAATCGCCGAATTCATATATGGTAAACATTTGCAATGGAGGTTTACCAGCAAACTCTCCGGATCCCAAGAGCATCTGAACCGTTGCATCTCTCGGAAGCAACATAAACTGCATTTGATTTGTTGAAAAAAGGTCATAGCAGCGTTCTAAACTTTTAGCACGTGCAGGCCTAGCTTTTGAGCTTGGTTCAGCTCTATTTAGAGCTTCCACGAGAATCTCCGAATAAGGATATGAATTCGGATCGACCTTAGAACTCATTATTAACAGATGCTTTTGCCGATAAACTACATACTGCCCCCACGGTGAGTGTCCAAAAGCAGAGGGCGCCGCAAATAATGTCGCAAAAAGAAATGATCGTCTTTTCATGGCAGGCTATTCGAGGGGCTTAAGCCCCTTTCCTGGTTAGTAGTGACGATATTTATCAAAAACATCAAGATTTAACACCGCAGTAACTACATAGTTTGGCACATCAACTACTTGACCCACTCTCAAGTCTACTGCCACTGAACTCAGAACGTATGCTTGCTCCTTCGTCAACCCATGCTCTTCAACTAAATAGTCGATCATTTGCAACAGGGCATGTCTTGCGGCCAAGGTTAAATCTTCATTAAGATTTTCTAAGTTCGCTATAGGGGCTCCAGTTAAATACTGGTGAGTAGGCGGTATTTCTCCCTTAGCCTTAATAGGAATACCTACAGTCTGGTAATACCGTGTCGGCTCCATATCAATAATCTGATCATTTCCTAGCGTGACCGGCATATCCAGAGAGCTGGCCTTACCCTTATGTATTTTTCTTACACGAAGGGTTGTTACGGAGCCCATTTCGATTGCAGTACCGCTAACCTCTCCATCACCTTGCGCGTAATGCACGTCCCCCACGAACAAACCACACCCGTCGATAAAACATGGAAATAAAATTCGGGTACCAATTTGCATTTGTTGGACATCCATATTCCCACCATTCTCTCTAGGCGGGATGGTTCTCAGGCAATCACTCTCAGCTCTGGCACCTGGGCCACAGAGATCTGCTGGCAAAGCTCCAGCGCCAGATGGTCCTAATACCGCCCCACCAACAGCAGCTAGGTCGGCCTCACGAGCTTTAATCTTTACCACCTCTGCCATGCCAGGCATTACGCCTATGGAGCCTGGAAAAGCTTCATAGGGGACTGTTATTCCAGGCATGCCAGGTGACACTGCGCCCGTACGTGTTAATTGCCAGTTAACAATGTAGGGTTCTGTAAAAATATCTCTCAAAAAACCAAAGCCCGGAGCTATTACCGTATACCCATACTGATCAGGAACGATGTCCACGACCTCAACCTCAATAGCATCTCCTCGCTTGACACCATTGATGTGAACCGGCCCTGTCATAGGGTGGACTAACCCCAAGTCTACTGTAGCTAAATCTGCCGGGATGGACTCGAGAGTGAAGCCAGTATCCAGGGCGTCTCGGGTATGGTAGATGATCATGTCCCCAAGATTTGCTGATGCCTTTTCTGGAATTTCTGGATGGTAGCGATTAAAGCAATTAGGATCGTCAACGCAATGAGTGCCCTGCTTCTTAAGCTCAACAATAGTCATCCATTTTTGATCAGTTGTGTCTGCAAAAGTTGTAGTCCACAACAAACTCATCAAAATACAGCTTATTATTTTTTTCATCGCCCCATTCCTCACAAATTAGAAATCGTTTACCGTCTGAGCATACACCTAGAAGCGACCCAGGTCATTGGCGCATTACGCAGGCCTTATCCCCGCTTGGGCTCACCTTAATAATGTTAAAAACATTTAACAGCATAAGGTTGCTTATTCAAAAGTGAAGAAATGAGATGGCATGCGGGTAAAAAAAACAAAGTGATCTTTCAGCGTCATCTTAACCATACAAAAAGTATTTTGGGCACATCTACATTTAATTTGGATATTGCTAGTCTTAGAATGTAACTGTTTATAAAGACAAAGGAGCATTAGAGTTTATAGTGGCAACGGAGCATTAGAGTGTTCGCGACGTCCAAATCAAGGAAATCCCCAAGGCTCCTTAAGACTAATCAGACTAAACGTTACGCAACGCACTAATTCCTGCCAAGTATTCGCTATATCGATCTAAGCGACCTAAGCACACAATATCTTCCTTGTGAAATGAGCACCTAAAGTTTTAAAAAAAATAGACTTTATGACCGAACGCTTATTCCTCGAATGATGGGAATTTTTCGCGGCAAGCTTGGTATTTAAATAAAAATCATAGGACTAACTCTTTACCAAGCAATGCCAAAATTCAATAAATCAGGATCTTATAGAGCAGAGCATAGGTTAAAATTTAGGATGATAGATTGATATCGTATTTTCAGCTTGTAGATGAGACTTTTAGGTGATAATCGGACTATGAGCAGGATTAGTAATTTTGAAATGATGAGACTATTCGATATCTCCCTTATTGCTTCATTTTAAATTGATTCAATCTGCTATCGACATGAAGATAATCCAACTTTTTCAGGAGCACGTGGAAATCTGACATAAGATTTATTTTAAGTGATAAAAAATGATACTGAATTAATTTCATTGATCGCAAGGCTACAAAAGCAGGTAAAAACTACTGCTTAAAACGGCAAAAATCCCATAATTGTTAGGGATTCAGATTGTTAATACGCAATTCATCCATTGCATGACTTTCAGCGCAATTAAATAGCTTGTTGTTTAGAACTAGAATTAGATTTACTAATTCGTAGTCTTTAGATTCGATTCATTTGGTAGATTTAAATAAAACTGCGCATACTAATAGTTGAAAATAGTTGAAAATAGTTGAGACGAGCTGAAAGAAAACGTGAAAATTTAGCAAATACACTCCCGGCCGACCTGTTTTTTTCAAAAAAGAGCAATGACAACGTGATTTCAAAACTAATATTGGTGCGAGTATATTTATGAGAATGAAAAAGAATAAAGATATAGCTTTGAATCTCTTCACTATCCTAACATTACTGTTTCTAATCGGGTGTGTTGGCTCTTTCCAAAAAATGGATCGGTGGATGGGAGTGTCAGAGTCAGTTCTTCTCAGCTCCTTAGGTGTTCCAACATTTGTGGAAAAGGTAGCTAGCCAAGCACTAAAGTATTCTTGGGACCGTCATCCTCAGTGGGACGAGTCTTGTCATGATGAATTTTTAGTAAAGCGTAGTGTAGTTGTCAGTTACAGCTCGAATTGCGGGCTCTGGGGCGGCGCAGGCGTTCCCTCACCATCGAACCCAAACACCGAGTAAGAAAAAAAAGAAATACTTGGATAGAATTTCCAGGGATTTAAAATATTTGATTAAAGATTTAGTCACTGCGCACACCAAAAAATCTTCAAAGGAGATTTTTTAATATCTGGCTGAGCTTCTAGGGCCTATAATCATCTCTCAGGGTGTTGATGGTATTTCCTCGGTCCATGTCGCCAAATGCAAGATCGATTTGAACCGCTGTCGCCAAAAACGTAGATGGGCGAAAAACATTTGTTATTAGCCTATTGTCCTAGACAGTTTTTTTTGTATACTTCTACCTGGTCGTAACAAAAAACGACCAGTCTTAAAACAATTTTGCAACATTTTTTGCTGCGAGGGCGAATGAATCGTATTTGCATATTTTTGTGTTAAGAGTTAAATATAGACGTAATAAGAGTATGAAAACTACCTTTGTTCCAGTGCCTGAGGAGGCAAAAATGACATTAAGAAGAGTGATAAAAAGCATCACACCAGTGGGTATGCTTGCTGCGCTGCCGTCCACTGCGTTTGCAGCTGCTAATCTTCAGTCAGATGATTTCGTTGGAATCTCATTCTGGTTGATCTCGATGGCCTTGATGGCTGCAACAGTGTTTTTCCTTTGGGAAACACAAAGCGTTGATGGTAAATGGAAAACGTCGCTGGTAGTTTCAGCTCTCGTAACATTTATCGCAGCAGTTCACTACTTCTACATGCGAGACGTGTGGATAGCTACTGGCGAAACTCCAACGGTTTATCGCTACATTGACTGGCTGCTTACTGTTCCGTTATTGATGATTGAGTTCTTCTTGATCTTGCGAGCTATCGGCAATGCGCCTGGCGGCATTTTCTGGCGTCTCCTCATTGGTTCACTGGTCATGCTAGTTCCAGGATTTCTCGGAGAAGCTGGATACATCAACGTAACGTTAGGTTTTGTAATTGGCATGCTCGGATGGTTCTACATATTGTATGAAATATTTGCCGGTGAAGCTGGTCAGATGGCAGCCGAACAAGCGCCGCCTGCTGTACAAAGCGCGTATGGAACGATGCGATGGGTAGTGACGATCGGTTGGGCCATTTATCCTATCGGATACGCCTTAGGCTACTTTGTCTTGGTAGATAGCTTGGGTAATACAACGCCAGCTGCTAGCGAGGCACTGAATATTGTGTACAACTTAGCAGATGTCGTAAACAAGATCGCATTTGGTTTGTTGATCTGGTACGCAGCAACATCAAGTAGTAAAGAGACAGCTTAACTGAGTTTGGTTCATGCTAAACGGGGCCTCGCTCGAGGCTCCGTTTTCGATGAGCTTGTAACATACGAGTTCATCGAAAACGGAATTAAAACGCCCAGGATGTTAACGACCTGAGGACTTGTGATGTCAACCTTCGACTTTAGTTACTTGAAGGAAGACCTTCAGCAGATTGAAAAAAGATTGGTTCAATACGGTGCAAAGGCGATCAAAAATGAAGTCAGTCTTAACGAATTATTCGTAAACCATCTTGCATCTGGCGGTTCCAGGACACGAGCTTTATTAGCCTTGGCCGCAGGCCAATCTCTCGGATTACCGAAGTCTTTGAGCCTAGCGATAGCATCATCCATCGAACTTCTGCATCAAGCATCATTAATCCACGATGATGTTCAGGACCAAGATTCACTTCGCAGAAACCGAGCGGCGGTTTGGGTTGTTGCCGGAACATCGTCGGCCATTTGCCTTGGGGACGAGTTGATTGGTGCGGCTTTTGGGGAGCTTGCTGCGATTCCACATCCCTACAGCTTAGAGTTACCAAGGCTGATTAAGATGCTTTCGCGTGCGATTAGTATAATGGCAGCCGGCCAAACGTTAGACTGCAAGTGTGCCACTCACCCCCAATTGTCATTTGAGGACTATGAGCAGATAGTTAAACAAAAGAGCGGTCCCTTGCTTGGTCTACCCATGGCAATGACGCTTGCTGCAGCGGGTGGTACAGATTATGAAATCGGTTGTATTCTTGGGGGAGCTTCTTCTATTGGCGTAGCTTATCAGCTAGCAGATGATCTCTCTGACCGAGCAGAAGATGAAGGGAATCGATTGAATGGATTTTGGGTATTAAAGAGATGTATAACAGATGGTAACGATCCAGAAAACGTCCTCCGCGAGCGTTTTGGATGGCACCTTCGAAACGCTCGTAAATCATTTGAGTCACTACCCCCATTCTGCATCGAGGCATTCAACACATTGATCAGCGCCCTACATCATAAGTATCCATCATTCAAAGAGGCCGCTTAATGAAGAGTGCCGTTGTTGTTGGCTCTGGATTTGGTGGTATTGCCAGTGCCCTCCGGCTTCGCGCACTGGGGATGGACGTTCATTTAATAGAAAAACTTAATCATATCGGTGGACGGGCCCAAGTTTTCGAGATTGAGGGGTATCGGCACGATGCCGGGCCAACAGTGATTACAGCTCCTTTCCTTTTCGATGAGCTATTTGAATTGTTTGGCGAAACGAGAGCAGACCATATCGAATTTAAAGAGTTAAATCCTTGGTACAGGTTCATATTCCAAGATGGCGATCACTTTGATTATGGTGGAACACTTCAAGATACGCTTAATGAAATTAATAGAATTAATCCAGATGATTGTGATGGATACCAGTCACTGGTAGCTCAGTCAAAAGCAATGTTTGATGTAGGATTCAGCGAGCTTGCTCATCAACCCTTTCATCAAATCTGGACGATGGTAAAGCAGATACCTCGTCTTGCAAAATTGCGTGGTGACCGTTCTGTGTGGGATTTAGTCTGCAAGCATCTGGCGCACGACAAGTTACGACAAGCTTTTTCAATCCAACCTCTACTGGTTGGTGGGTCACCGTTTGACACGACTAGTATTTATGGGCTCATTCATTATTTAGAGCGAGCTTATGGGATTTATTTTGCAATGGGTGGGACTGGGGCGCTAATTGGCGAGCTAGAGGCACTGATGCGAAGACAAGGCATTACAATTCAGACTGGCGCAGAAGTTGAAGAAATTCTTACAGTACGAAAAAAGGCATCTGGGGTTCGCCTTTCAACGGGAGAAATAATTTCTGCCGACTGTGTCGTTTTTAATGGTGATCCCATGTATTTG
Source organism: uncultured Pseudomonadales bacterium (assembly GCA_964520465.1). GTDB lineage: Bacteria > Pseudomonadota > Gammaproteobacteria > Pseudomonadales > Litorivicinaceae > HIMB30. The sequence goes on from CAZFNA010000043.1 coordinate 11,014, forward strand.
TATCGCAAACTTCTAACACAAGAGTCTATTCCCTTTACGACAAGGCTTAAACGTGATTTTAGTAAACTCTCCATGGGCCTTTACGTTTTATTCTTCGGAACTGACCGGAAATATCCTGAGGTCGCGCACCACACCATCTGGATGGGCAGTCGCTATCGGGAATTGCTAGACGATATCTTTCATCGTCAGCTTCTTGCTGATGATTTTTCACTTTATGTTCATCGACCGACGGCAACTGACCCATCCTTTGCACCTGAGGGACATGATAGCTTTTACGTGCTCGCGCCAGTACCCAACCAGGAAGGAGAAATTGATTGGTCCGTAGAGGAGCCAAAATTAAGAAACAGGATCCTGAGCGCGCTTGATAAAACAATACTTCCTGGCGTTTGTGAGCATGTGAGAGCACCCTTTGCAATGACTCCAGACGACTTTGCATCTGATTATTTGTCGTATAAGGGAGCGGGATTCTCAATTGCACCTTTGTTTTCTCAATCTGCTTGGTTCCGATTTCACAACAAAGCCGAAGGATTTGAAAATTTATTTTTGGCCGGCGCAGGAACTCATCCAGGGGCGGGAATGCCTGGGGTTATTTCATCTGCAAAGGTTGTAGAGCGTCTCGCACGTGATTCCATGCATATCTAAGTGACTTGCAAAAGGACAAAGACATGAGCGAAGAAAAATTAAAAAAATATGGGACTACATTCCACTTTGCGAGCCAGTTTTTGGGCAAATCACATGTGGAGGCAACCACTGCACTTTATTCAATTTGCCGAGAAATTGATGATATTGCCGACATAAACGAAAATAGTGAGCTCGCCAGAAAGGAACTTTTACATTTAAAAGAGTCACTCGAAAGAGGGACGCCAGATCATCCGATCGCTGTCCAAGCCTTTGCAATAGCGCCATCACTTTCGATTGACGTGTTAGTAGAGCTTATTGATGGAGCAATTCTTGATACGTATGCAGTCGGAATTAGAACGGAACTAGAACTTTTACAATACTGTTATCAGGTTGCTGGAACAGTCGGGTTATTGATGTGCGACCTGTTTGAGGTGCAAGACCCAATCGCTCGACATCATGCCATCGATCTCGGCGTTGCAATGCAATTGACAAATATCTGTCGAGATGTCAAGGAAGATGCCAAAAATAATAGGCGTTACCTCCCGTTAGAATTAATAGGAGATCTTTCTCCTATAGAAATTTTAAGTGCCTCTGAAGAGGCAAAATTGTCAATTAAAAAAGCGGTCTCTCATTTGTTACATGAGGCCGATATTCGATATAAATCTGGCATATCAGGACTTTGTTTTCTTCCCACCCAACCCCGAATTGCAATACTTATGGCCGCCCTTGTTTATCGTGAAATCGGTGTTCTTATTGAGGATCGAAATTTTAATATTTGGCTTGGGCGAGTACATACATCTACAAAGCGGAAATTAATGGTCGCATGTCGTGGAGTATTAGTATTCATGTTCTCGCGAAAAGTCCATCGTTATCAAGGATATCATGACTCATCTCTGCATCGAGGCCTGAGCCTGCGACCGGGGGTACACTGGGCATCATAGTATGAAACCCTGGGTTCACATCATCGGTGGCGGTTTAGCGGGGCTGTCGCTCGCTTCTGAGCTCGGTCGATTTAAAAAGTTACCAGGAGATGTGATCATTTCCGAACCAAATCCATCCAACCTCGAAAAACGTACATTCAGCTACTGGTTTCAAGAATTTGAGCGCCCAATGCTCCACCCTGACTATTCAACAACAGCATGGCGACTGGGCACTAGCGAAGCATCGGCACACCAGGTTGGGGGGAAAATGATATATGGAACGTCAACAGGAGCTCAGGTCTATCGACGCGCCATGAAACATATCGAATCTCATGCGCAAATTCATCAACAGCAAGAGTCAATAAAAACAATGCCAGATGCAGCTCATGTTTTTGATAGCCGGCCATGCTCAATACAAAATTTTAAAATTATTCAAAGTTTTTCGGGTATCGAAATAGAGCTCTCAAAGCCCCATAAAATGGACTATGTTGATTTAATGAAATCCATGGAAACTACCAATACTGGGCTACGTTTTTTATACGCATTGCCGCTAGGACGAAAACGGATTCTGATAGAACACACAGAATTCACTACTTGCCCGGCGTCTTTTGAGGCTCTCTCCGTACTAAATCTTGAATACATAAAAAAAACTTTTGGGGCCAGTTACCGAGTAATACGTCATGAAAAGGCTCATATTCCTATGGGACTTAATAAGCCGGAATCCTCCTTTGGAATAAGACTTGGAGCCCGGGCAGGTATGACCCGAGATGCAACAGGCTATGGCTATAAGACCATTAGACAATTTTGCAGACAAGCTGCCCTCTCATTAATTGAACGCAATCAAGTGCGACCATTTCGCCAATCCAAAATCACACGGTGGGCCGATAATTTATTTCTGGATCTGCTACAACATCGACCAGACATTATGCCCTATATCTTGTTGCAAATCGGACGTAACATGACTGGGGATCAATTCGCGAAATTCATGATGGTGAATTCACCACTGGATGTCATCCAAATGATAAGGGCGGCTCCCGTCAAACCTTTTGCGCTTTCACTAATAGGGGGGTACCGGTGGATTTAAGTATCATACTCGCTGCGTGCCTTATCTCTTTGGTAGGTCTGCCTCACGGAGCCTTAGATCCAGTAATTGCACATCGCTATGGATTATTTAAAAACATAGCTGGAGCGATGTCTTTTTTCGTACTCTATCTTGGCATGGCGTTTACTATTATTATTTTTTGGGTGGTGTTACCCGAAACAGCGTTAATTGGTTTCTTAATTGTTTCAGCATTTCATTTTGGGCGCGACTGGCGACATAAGCTGAGGTTTGGAGGTTTTGGCTACGGTGCGGTGGTGTTGGGTTTACCTGCATTATTGGATCCTGAGGCTACTTCTCTAATTTTCGAATTTCTTCTCTTTCAAGACTCTGCAAAGTTCTCTGTTACGATCTTGCAGTTACTTGGCCTCACTGGGGTTGCGCTAGTCTTTTATGATATTAGAAAACTAAGTCTATTAAGAATTTTAGAAGTCTGTTTACTCGGACTCGTTGCAGCACTTCTCAGCCCTTTGTGGTATTTCGTACTATACTTTTGTGGGTTTCATAGCCCGAGACATCTAGCGAGTGAGTTTCAACAGATCGCTAAGGAGAAACGGCTTGTGGCATATATTGTCATCCTACTGATGACAATTATTACTCTCGTGATCGCTGCTATATTCGGGGCCTATTTCGAAAAATATTACGATAATATTGATGTACTAATATATCAACTCACTTTTATTGGGCTAGCCGGTCTAACTGTCCCTCACATATGTTTATTAGAATGGGCAGCAAGAAAAGAACATGCGAGCAGATAAGCGTAAAATGGATATTTCCAACATGCGCTGAATCAGACTCCCAGCATGATTCAATTTGCATCAATAAAATCGAATCATCACGCTCTTCCCAAAGTCAATTTAAAACAAGTGGCTCTAGGAAATAGAATAGCTGGCGAACCAGGTAATATTCTTATATTTTGCCAGCCACATGAGTGGCGGACAAAAAAATCAGGAGGTAAATCATCACTTAGCAAAAGCTTATGGTTAGGCAGGACTCAAAATAGGGACAGCTCGATGCAGAAGAGTACGCGAATAGTTTGACCTACTCCATCCGGACAGCGATCGAAAATCAGCACTCAACTTTTCATTAATTTTAACTTTAAAATCTGTCCCAGTAACTCGTCCCGAGAAGCCCGTAACGCCGTCCGATCGAGCGACGTCGCCTGTCCGTCATATTCGTGCAGTAGGTCCAAAGTCTCTTGGTCCAAATGAACCTGGCCAGAATCAGTCCACCACGACTCAAATGAGGCCCCAAGGTGGTCCATGAAACTCCTCAGACCGCCTTCCCCTCCAGCAAGTGAGAACAGTTTAGTAGGTCCATAAATAGACCACCTCAACCCAGGACCATTAGCAACTATGCGATCAATCTCGTCCAACGTCGCCACGCCCTCTTTAGCAAGATATAATGCCTCCTGCCAGACCACAGCCTGGATCCGATTTGCGATATGTCCCGGCACACTTTTCTTTAATTCGATTGGTACTTTACCAATTGATTGGTAAAACTGCTGTACCTGCTTCATTACATCTGGTGAAGTTGTTGGATGTCCTACAACTTCGACTAAAGGAATTAAATGTGGAGGATTAAAAGGATGTGCGATGACTAGACGAGAAGGATCATTAAATCCACCTCTCAACATTTCAAGCGTCAAACCGGAAGTCGATGATAGGACGATCGCCTCTGGTAACAAGCAAG
>CAZFNA010000044.1:0-15170 GCA_964520465.1 uncultured Pseudomonadales bacterium
TGCCCCTAGGCTACTCGCTTAACAAGGAGGTAACCTCGGTTTTGCATGCGGCACAGGAAGACTATGAGGTAATCCTATCGTTAACCGGCCAGCTTCCAAACCGAGTTTTTGATACTCAGGTTGCGTACGCTCTTTTAAACGAAAAAATTTCCATGAGCTTGTCAGCTCTTACATTAAAGTTGTTGGGTATTGAGTTATCCAAACAGGAAACTCGTTCTGACTGGACCAAGCGTCCATTGACAAAAGCTCAGTGTCACTATGCAAAGGAAGACGTTGCGGTACTTGGTGACATATTTTATCGGAGCAATTAGCGGCTTCAGGTCGTGCTGAATGGATGCGGCAGGACATGGACGCAATCGGCACTAGAAATGCTCGTGTGCTGGTCGAGGGCGATATTGAGACTCAGGTCCAGAAATTTGGGAATTCCTGGAGGTTAAGCCCTGCGGGCATGAGTCGTTTAGTACACCTAGTAAAATGGAGGGAAGATACAGCGCGGTTAGTGGATACACCAAGAAAATTCGTACTAAGTGACAAGTCACTATACTCTCTCTCGATTTCCGGCCAGGTTGGTAGTCACCATCAATTAGTATCTGATCACGGTTTAACTGATAAACAAGCAAGCCGATTTGGAGGGCAATTGAAGCGTGAAATTGAAAGGGCCAGTAATTGTGAAGATATCTCACCGCCACCGTCACCATTATCTCGACCACAAAAGAATGAATTGAAAGATCGCCAATTGAAAGTAATAAATAGAGCAAAAGATTTGGGGATTGCTCCCGAAATGCTAGTAAGGAAGCGTCAACTTATTGCCTCACTAGATGGTCGAGAATGGTGTCCCACGGGTTGGCGAAAAGAGATTTTAAGTGGAATTTTCAATGAAATTGGTTGAGATTTTTAAAAGTGATAAGACTGCAGAAACTTATCTCTACGTAGATTACAAAAAAGGTTTGAGAGTAGTTCCAGAGGAGTTGTTATCCAACTTTGGGCAAACTCAATCAATCATGATTATACCCCTTTCAAAGGACAAAATTTTAGCTCGCGTTGATGTGAATAAAGTACTGCAGTCGATTGATAAAAATGGATATTTTTTACAAATGCCGCCCCAGCCACACGCTTTAGTCGAGGCACAGATTACGGCAATGATTGCTGCAGAGAACGAGCTGACCCAAAGCCAGAATCAGAAACCAGTTAAGTAACGGAACTTTTAAAATATCGACTACCAAAATTGAACATCCTGCAGCCAGAATAATCATTAAAGCGTTTATGACATTGTTGACAGCAATGCGATCAGTTACGGCCGACTGATCGTCCTGCAGCATTGTGTATAAGGGCAGGGATAAAAAGCCACCACCGGCAGCTGTGATGCACATACCCAAAGTAGCAAACTCGTAACTCGAATAATTTGCTAGAATTGAACCGACTACAATTGTAATTGCGCCCCCATAAATACGCTTCTTCAGAGGCAACTTTTTCATAACAACCCCAAGAAAAGCACCAGCCGAGATACCTATGACAAAGTAACTCAGCAAGTTTCCGATGAAATTAGTTGGAAGTTGCCAGACATGAACGGTAAGAATAGGAAGGTGTGTAAGCCATACTGAGCCTAACCCCCAAAATCCACTAATACACCAAATTGCAGCCATGCTTCGCTTGTCCGCAAACTGTCCTTGAAGTAGTTGCCATGCTGTCTGTTTTATAGCATGGGGATTTCCAGAAATTTTTGGTATAGCACTAACGCTTGCGAATCCCAATAAAGATAAGGAGCCAATGAGTGTCGATAGCAATATGGGAGACGTTGTAATCCAATTCGCACCGATGAAAGTACCAATTAAGATAGCAATGAAAGTACCGGATTCCATCCAAGCATTTGCTTGTAACAGAGAAGACTTCGAAGTCAGTTGAGGAATAAGTGCGTACTTCAACGGACCAATAAATGCAGACTGAATACCAAAACCAAAAACACATAGCAACAGAGCCCAGCCTGACTCCGCTAGAATTGCAATTATCGCCAAAGTGGCTAGCAAAATCTCCATAAATTTAAGAGACAATAACCAACGACGTGGAGCTAAAAGACGGGCTTTATGAGCCGCTATCCCGGCAAACAGCATGAACGGAATAATAAAAGCTAAAATAGCGAGATTAGCCAGAACTACTGTCGAGACTCCCAAAGTACTCCAGTGGAGTGTTGTAATTGCAACCACCAAAGCCGTCTTGACTAAATTATCGTTGACAGCACCCGACACCATTATTACCAAAAGGCCAACTAATCCTTTTGAATTCAATTGGACGCTTCGCGGCTATGGTCAGGGAACTCCACATTAAATTTTTTCACTATTTTTCCGTCGATTTTGGAAATATCCTCATTCAAGAATAACGCGATTAATCCTCTTACCGTGTCTGGGCAACTGGAGATCTTAGTCTATTTAACCCCTCGAGATGGCCCAATTCCGCTACTTCCTGGGTTTAGACCCGAGCATACAAAAAGATCTTTCGGGCAATGCTCTTTTCAGCACTAGAAATCCAACAATAGCAGACACAATTGATCCGGTTAAAATACCGAGTCGGTCCAATCCAGCTAGCGGATTCGCCATTCCACCAAAAGCTAATGATCCAATGAATAGCGACATTGTAAAGCCAATACCACACAGGAATGCGACTCCAAGTAATTGGCCCCAGTTTACATGCCTCGGCATTTGAGCAATACCCAATCGGATAATTAAAAAACAGAACAGCATCACCCCAATAGGTTTTCCTATCAATAAACCCATGGCGATTCCTAGGGGTACAACATGCCCTAGAATTGCAAGCCCCTGCTCACCTATCGCAACACCTGCGTTCGCGAATGCAAATAATGGCAGCACTATATAACTCGAGAATCCATGCAACTCATGCTCGAGGCGAACAACGGGCGATGACTCTTGTTTGGGTAGCGTATAGGGAATACAAAAACCTAACGCCACACCGGCTAGCGTTGCGTGCACTCCTGATTTGAGGACGGCTACCCACATAATAAAACCTACAAACAAATAAGCGGATTTGTTACCTACGTTTGAATAGTTCATCGTTATTAATACGCCTAATGCCAAAAACGCAATCGCAAGTGAGCCTACGCTGAGTTGCTCGGTATAAAATAAAGCGATGATAATGATCGCACCTAAGTCATCTGCGACTGCGAGCGTCAGAAGAAAAACTTTTAATGAAACCGGCACGCGTGGTCCCAGCAGCGCTAATACGCCAACCGCAAAAGCAATGTCAGTCGCAGCAGGGATAGCCCAGCCGCTTGAAGCTCCTTCAACATCATTAGTGATGATTAAATATACTAAGGCTGGCGCTGCCATTCCGCCAATGGCTGCACCCAATGGCAGCAGAGCTTGCCGAATATCAGACAGGTGACCCACCATGAGTTCTCGCTTAATTTCCAGGCCAATAAGAAAGAAAAAAATGGCCATCAACCCGTCGTTTACCCAAAGTAAAAATGGCTTGTCAATGATAATGGGACCAATACCAAATACTACTTTTGTACCGAAAATATTCTCGTAGTGTGACGCTAGCGGAGAATTCATGATTACCATGGCTAGAGCGGCCATTATTACGAGCAAAATTCCAGGGCCAACTTCAGAATGAAGAACAGCTTTTATTTTTTTAATCGCGGCTAAGCTTTGATTTGGAGAATCCATGTGCGTCAATGTCTCCTTAAACGCAGTTTTTATTTCAAGGTGCACACAATATATGCGCGCGTTAGGTGTCAATAATGCGAAGGGTGAAGCCACATGGCAAGAGATACCTTCGCCACATGCAAAAAAAGGTCAGGTACGAATACAAGTTGAAGCCGCTGGAATTAATCGTGCTGACCTAATACAAATCAAGGGAAAGTATTTAGAACCTTTGGCAGAGCCGTATTTAGGTCTCGAATGCTCGGGCACTATCGATGAAATCGGAGAAGGTGTTGATGAAGCTTGGCTTGGTCGTGAAGTTTGTGCATTGTTACGTGGTGGCGGAATTGCTGAATATGTGATTTGTTCACCATCTGTCCTAGTCTCGGCACCAAAAGGAATCGAGTTATCGGTGGCAGGTGGCCTTTGTGAAACTTGGTGTACCGCGTTATTCAATTTATGGGACCAAGCCAATTTAGCTCCAAGAGAAAAGGTATTAATCCATGCAGGCGGATCAGGAGTTGGTGTCGCTGCAATTCAGTTGGCTCGAATCATGGGTGCTGTCCCCTATATCACATGCGGGTCTGAGGAAAAGCTTCAATATTGCTTAGATAGAGGAGCCGAAGAGGGAATTCTTAGGTCAACTGACTGGGCTAAATACTTTAGCGAAAACGGACATCAATTTGATGTGATTTTAGATCCAGTAGCCGCCGGTTACCTTAATAAGAATCTCACTGTAGCCGCAAATGCAGCACGGATTGCAGTGGTGGGTCTACTCGGCGGAATATCAACCGAATGTAACTTACTTGATTTTTTGACAAAAAATATTACGTTGTTCGGGCGAATTCTGCGGACACAGCCTGATTCGGTAAAACGTCGACTGCTCGCAGAACTTGAAACAATCGTATGGCCTGCATTGGAGCGGGGTACAGTCCATCATGGCGTTGAGCAAATTGTGGTGGCTGATGAAGTATTCGAGGCGTTTAATAAAATGCGGCAAGGGGATCAGGTCGGTAAGACGATTGTTCTAATGAGATGAGGAATGCATGAGCGAATATGATTTGGTTGTAGTCGGAGCTGGCAGCGGGGGCGTCCGAGCTGCTAGAACCGCCTCGGGCTTTGGCGCTAAGGTTGCTATCGTAGAGGACCGTTACCTTGGCGGTACTTGCGTAAACGTTGGATGCGTTCCAAAAAAATTATATGTCTATAGCTCAGGATTTGGTGAGGCCTTAGTTGATGCTCAGGGCTTTGGATGGCATGCAAATAAAACGACGTTTTCTTGGGAAATTCTCAGGGATAATAAAATCAAAGAAATTAATAGATTAAATGGTATATATGAAAAATTACTAAGTAATTCTGGCGCAGAGTTAATAGATGGTCGGGGTTCGATCGTGAACTCCAATGCAGTTAAGGTTGGAGATCGGATTTTAGGAACTAAGCAGATATTGATCGCAACCGGGGGATGGCCTCGACAGCCTAAAATTCCAGGTATTGAATTGACAAAAACTAGCAATGAGATTTTTGATTTGGACAGGATTCCAAATCGAATATTAATAGTAGGTGGCGGATATATCGCTGTTGAATTTGCCAGCATTTTCGCGGGTCTTGGGGTGAAAACAACGCTCTCTTATCGAGGCCCTAATTTATTAAAAGATTTTGATCGTGAGATCGTGGTCGCATTAATTAAGGAAATGAGCCACAAAGGAGTGGATATAAGGCTTGACCACCAAGTTATTGGTTTTGAGCAGGTGAATCAGGGCATAAGAGTAAATACGTCCAGCCAAGACGATGATGAGCTTTTCGTTGATGAAGTATTAATGGCTATCGGTCGGGTGCCGAACACACAGGGTCTTGGCCTTGAGAATACTCAGGTATCGACGCGCAATGATGGCTCTATTGAGGTGTTCGAGAATTTTCAAACCCAAGACCATACTATTTATGCTGTGGGTGACGTTACCGGAACTGTGGCCCTGACGCCAGTCGCGTTGGCAGAGGGTACGGCGCTAGCTAAATATTTATTTAGTGACGAAGTCACCGCGGTCGTTGACTACGAATTAATACCTACCACAGTTTTTAGTCAGCCTAACATTGGGACATTGGGGCTAACAGAAGAGGAGGTTTTAGTTAGGCGGATTCAAGCAAAAGTTTATGTTAGCCGATTTAAACCCATGAAACATTCACTTAGTGGAAGGGAAGAACAAAGCGTTTTCAAGTTAATAGTAAATGCAAAAACTGATCATATACTCGGATTACATATATTAGGCCCTGATGCTGGTGAAATTCTGCAGGGATTCGCTGTCGCAATAAAGGCTGGCGCAAAAAAACATCACTTCGACTCTACAATAGGAATTCATCCTACTGCAGCTGAAGAGTTTGTAACAATGCGAGAACCAACTCGGATTATTGGTGCGTAGAGAACAATCAGAAGATAAGCAGAGCTTAGTTCTGGTTGGTGCAGGACATGCTAATATTTTGGTAATTCGCCGCTTCGCTATGAAACCGATTCCTGGTGTTAGGCTTGTAATAGTAAGCCCTGAGTCAACTTTTCCATACTCAGGGATGTTACCTGGATTTCTGGCTGGTCAATACACCAACAGCGAGCTTTTAATCGATGTAGCTTCAGCAGCGGAGCGAGCAGGAGCGCGATTTATACGCGGATCACTTTCTTCGATTGACACAAGTAAAAAAACCATAGAAATAGATCGTTCAGAGTGGCTCGGGGGGGAATCGACCACTCCACTTCGATATGACTATGCATGCCTCAATACCGGGGCAGTACCCGTATCGAGTTTTCCCTCAAAACATCCACATTGCTATTATGTGAAGCCGATTCGAGAATTACTGGGAGCACTCCCTCAAATAGATACCGTTATGAATCAGCCAGGACGTCGGTTAGTGATCACTGGTGGCGGGGCTGCTGGGGTAGAGCTTGCTTTTGCTTTTAGACAACGATTTGGGGAGGCAGTGGAAATATTAATCGTAGCAAAACATCCATTTGAGAGTGACCCAGGATTGAAGCCGGCGGCTGGTATTATTCGCAGAGCGTTTAACGAGAAAAAAATTAATAAGATTGAAGGAAGTTCAATTGTAAAGGTTGATGAAACAGGAGTGATTTTTACTGGTGGGAAGCATATGACAGCAGATGTTGTATGCGTTGCGACGCCAGTCATGCCCCCTGATTGGATCAAACGCTCTGGGATCGCAACAGAAGCGGGTTTTATTAAAGTAGATTCACATCTTCGAATATTCGGAGTGAAAGACGTATTTGCCGTTGGTGACATCATATCATTACCAGACCCACGACCGCGCTCTGGGGTTATGGCCATTCGTGCTGGTCAGTATCTTACCCGGGCGCTATGGTCATGGCTGAGTGGCCGATACCCTGCTTCATTTAAGCCTCAGAAAAATTGGCTAACACTTCTCAATCAGGGGAATGGGTCAGCAGTAGCCTCCAATTACCAATTAGCAGTAAAGGGGCGCTGGGTATTTAGTTTAAAAGATCGAATAGATCGAAAGTTCATTGACTCATTCGATTCATCTACTATCAGGTCCGACACATCGATGCGTTGTGAAGGTTGCGCAGCCAAAATACCTGGACATGTCATCGAAAACATTTTGGATACAGCGTTTGAGGACGCAACCATTGACATTGAATCTGGAGGTGTTCGCTTTAGATCGGTCGATGCATTGACCTATTTCATCGATGATCCTTATCTAATGGGATACCTATCGCTCCGTCATGCCATCAGCGATATCTGGGCGATGGGTGGAACACCTTCGTCAGCACTTGCACTTGTAGGAATAGAGCGTACTGGGAATCCCAAATTGGAGCATGATGAGTTTCAACAATGCATGCAAGGTATTAAAGCGGCTGCAAACGCTTATCAGATCAAAATTTCGGGTGGTCATAGTATGTCGCTTGATCAACCGTTCGTTGCAATGACTGTTGAGGGTCAAGCAGATAGATCCATCAGAAAAAAAGGAGTCCGTTGTGGTGATCTAATATGCATGAGTGGACCAATCGGATCAGGAGTGTTGTTGGCCGCTTTGAAATCAGGACTGCCGGTTGGCGAAGCCATTGATGCCTGGTTAAGAACAGCCAAATGCTCATTATTTAAGGCTAGTCAAATCGCCGTTAGTCTCGATGCCCATGCGATGACTGATGTTACTGGCTTTGGCTTAGCTGGACATCTACGAGAAATGCTTGATGGGAGTCCATTTGGATTCAGTTGGCATGATGACATCCCGGTCTTTAGGGGTGTGAAAGAATGTCTTGACCAAGGTGTTATCTCTACGAGCTTTCAAGATAATGTTCGATATGCAGGGAAAATAGGTATGGGCGCGCCAAATTCTGTGGTCTTTGATCCCCAAACATGCGGCCCGCTTATTGTATCTATGCCCAAGAGTCGATCAAACATTCTAATGAGACAATGGTCGGCACTTGGGCTTCAGCCATCACTGATTGGTTCAGTTACCACCGAAACGTCGTAAAGACATTTATAAAAAGTTCGTTCACATTGAATAAGACTTTAAAGAGAGGATGTTTCATGAGTTACCAAAAGGAATACGACCTGTCGATTAAGAATCCAGGAGAGTTTTGGTTAGAAAAAGCAAGTCTTATCGATTGGGTTCAAAAACCTCAGGTTGCACTTGCTAATGACATCAATGGTATCGAGAGATGGTACCCCGACGGAACATTAAATACGTGTTACAACGCTGTTGATCGGCATGTAAACGCGGGTCGGGGCGACCAAGTTGCTGTTTATTACGATTCACCGGTGACGAATACTAAGCAAGCAATCACATATTCTCAACTGCAAGAAAAGGTAGCATATTTTGCAGGAGGATTAGGTTCGCTTGGTGTGACGACAGGTGATCGTGTTGTTATTTACATGCCCATGATACCCGAGGCGACCTATGCCATGCTGGCCTGCGCGCGGTTGGGTGCCATTCATTCGGTTGTGTTTGGTGGGTTCTCCGCAAATGAATTAGGCTCGCGTTTATCTGATGCTGCTCCAAAAGTGATTGTTACATCAACGTGTGGAATTGAAGTTAGTAAAATCATAGAATATATGCCAATAGTGAATGAAGCCATTGAAATATCAGATAAAAAACCAACTTCAGTGGTGGTATTAGAACGCCCACAGATATCTTTTACAGCTGTAGAGGATCGTGATGTAACCTGGTCCGAACTAATGGCAGAAGCACAACCGATCGATTGTGTGCCAGTCAGTGCAAACCATCCGCTATACATTCTTTATACCTCCGGAACTACTGGAAAACCCAAAGGTGTTGTTCGCGATAATGGCGGGCATGCGGTAGCAATGGTCTACTCAATGGATGCGGTTTACGACATGAAGCCAGGGGAAGTCTTCTGGGCTGCAAGCGACATTGGCTGGGTTGTTGGTCATTCATACGCTGTCTATGCACCTCTATTATTTGGATGTTCAACGGTTATTTACGAAGGTAAGCCTGTAAAGACGCCAGATGCTGGCGCATTTTGGCGTGTAGTTGAAGAGTATAAAGTGAAAGTTCTGTTCTCGGCTCCAACAGCATTTCGTGCAATCCGGAAAGAGGATCCAGAAGGCCAGCTTTTCAAGAAATATGATCTAAGTTCCCTGCAGGCTTTATATTTGGCTGGGGAACGTCTCGATCCACCAACGTATCACTGGCTAGATGAGCTGTCAGGTGTGCCAGTTATAGACCACTGGTGGCAAACAGAAACAGGCTGGGCTATTGTCTGTAATCCTCGTGGATTAGAATCTTTTATCCCAAAAGCCGGCTCAGCCACAAAGCCAAGCCCTGGATTTAAAGTTGAAATCTTAGATGCCTCGGGTAACAAGGTAAAGGCTGGCGAACAAGGCAGTATGGTTATTAAACGGCCACTGCCTCCGAGCTGTTTTCCAACTATCTGGGGAAATCATGCACGATTTGAAGATGGCTACTTTAATACCTACCCAGGATACTATTTAACAGGCGACGGTGGGTTCGTCGATCAAGATGGCTTCGTTTATATAATGGGCCGGACGGATGACGTCATAAACATCGCAGGGCATCGTTTATCTACGGGTGAAATGGAAGAAATTGTTGCTGCACATTCAGCAGTAGCTGAATGTGCAGTTATAGGCGTTGCCGATGAATTAAAGGGGCAGTTACCCCTTGGTTTGGTAGTGCTAAAAGATGGTGTCACTCAATCACATGATGAAGTAGAAAAAGAATTAATCGCATCTGTCCGGAAAATAATTGGCGCCGTCGCTTGCTTCAACAAAGCTTTAATTATTGATCGTCTTCCAAAAACGCGCTCAGGAAAGATTTTAAGGGCAACGCTAAGAAAAATTGCAGACGGCGAAGGGTACTTGACACCGTCCACAATTGAAGATCCTTTGGTGCTTGCTGAGATAGAGAAACGATTTTGATTGGGCTAAAAAAAATCTTTAGACAAACCAATTTTTTGGTTGTCTCATGATTTCGCTATTTTTGATCATATCTATTTTCTAACTGCTTTAGGTGGTAACAAATTAAATAAACGTTTCATATTTTGTTCTCAAACCTACTTAATATTTTGATCAATAATCGAATGTCTGAGATGGATAAGTAACCCTTATCCTTTAAAGAAATCTTCAGCAGTTAGGTTGCTAGGCAGCCTTCCTGGCTCGGCAAGACTGTAGTGATATTTAACATTGAAACGTTGTTGTGAACGCTCGTAAGCAGGATCATAATGAAGCTCGAGTAGACTAGCCGAAAGATCTATCCAATGATCATTTTTAATCAATTCTAACCATGTTCCTATCTGCTTTTTGCCATGTCGAAACTCTAGTCGTTTAATAAGATTCTGGGTTTGAAGTTGATTTTTAGTTAAGTGCGAATAGTAATTCAGTAGATATTGAGCGCGTTTTGATCTTTCACATCTTAAAGCGATCGCTGTAGACCTCATGAGACCTTGGCACAGAGATTTAGGAAGGTGGATATCGCCAATTTTCGATGATTCTGACTCCATCCAGATTGGTCGTTTAAGATCTAAGCGACTTAAAGTATCGTACAGGAGTGACTCAAAAAATTTCTGTGATGGCTGTGGTTGATTGGGGTCTTGCCCAAGAATTGAGCCTCGGTGTTGAGCCAATCCCTCCAAATCAACAACTTGTTGCCCTTGTTCTTCAAGTCGAGCCAAAATTTCTGTCTTTCCGCAGCCAGTCGGTCCGCTTAAAACAATTAAATTCAAGCGCTCCAGGAGGGTCTCGAGACTAGTTTGTACTTTTCTGCGATACGCTTTATACCCCCCGTCCAAAAGTGCTACCGGCCATCCAATTTCCTGCATGACGAGGCCCAATGACCGAGAACGCTGGCCACCACGCCAGCAGTATAGAAGCGGCCTCCAATCTTTCTCGTGGCAACTGAATTGCTCTATATGCTGTGAAATATTACGGCTAACTATAGATGCGCCGTGTTTTCTTGCGGTAAATGGATTCACCTGCTTGTAAATTGTACCGACTTGATTACGTTCTTCATTGTTCAGGACTGGGCAGTTAATAGCCCCTGAAATATGATCTTCAAGGAACTCAGCGGGCGACCTAACGTCTATAATGCAGTTAAAGTCGGGACGCTCGTCAAGCAGCTCATCAATTGAGGTTACGTAGATTTTCCGTTGCATGTTGACTTGATCCTCTTAGACCTCAATAATCTTGCTCCCGTGCAGGTGTGGCTCAGTTGGTAGAGCACCCCCTTGGTAAGGGGGAGGTCGCGAGTTCGAGTCTCGCCACTTGCACCATCATGGTTACTTGGAAAGTTAAGGCTTCTAGCTGTTTGTCTTGATGTAATCGTAATTATAAAGAATCTCTTCGTACTCGATTTCGTACCTAAAATGCACAGTTTTTGAGTTCTCGAATGGCCGTCATTGTAACTTGTTTGTTCGACAATAGGTATGTACGAGAATACGAAAGCATCTGTGAGGCGTTCTATCGCATCTCTTACCTAGCTTAGGCCAGAGATAAGGGTTACAAACCTCATCACACGAAGAACTTTGGGGCTAGTAGGTCTTGAATAGGAAATTTTTTATTGACGAACCAAGTCCCTAGGTAGCTTAAGTCTGGGGCGAATCTCCTTGGTTATGAGGGTCAACAATTAAGAATACTTAAGACCGATTCACCCAATTCATGCGATACCCGCGAAGACCAGAATGAACCGTCTTTTTTTTGACACCTGGTAGGCGCCTAATGAGTAACATGCATAAGTAATGCCAACTCTAATCAACAAGTTAACTCTTTATCATCATCCTTTTATCTTGCCAACACACCAATTGACACACCTCTAATCTGCATAGAGTGGTTGAGCCGTCTACTACGCTTCACTTATTGATCTGTTGAGGTTAGTTGAGTACAGCGGATCACGAACAATGGTGTTAAATACAATTGATCATCAATTAAACTAGATAGAAACCCTTTTATAGCAAAATGGACAGAGAATCGCTTTGAAGAAGAAGTGAGAGAGCTCCCTCCGATCCAGTTGACTGTGGTAACTGATTAAGCGCTATTCAGTTATCCTCTGCTTAACCGATACACTAACTGAGCTTTGAAGTGTCAGACATCAACGTCGGCCTAAGGACACAAAATTTGAGACCACCCTTAATAGCCCCGCATTCCCTCGCGGGGTTTTTTAATTGTCCGTTTATCATGTTATTAATGACGCTAACGTAAGATATGACCTCAATAAACACTCTAGTGAAGCAGGACATCATTGTGTGTGTTATTGCCGCGTCCATACGGACAGAAAAGCACTCCGTTTGTGTGGCTACATGATAATCTTCGTTTGATTATTTAGGTTAAAGCTTCAGTCTGGTAGGAGGTTAGAAGGTGAAAGCTAGACATAAACTAATCTCAATATTTCTTCAGTTCCTGTATCTAGGTTGCACTTCCTTCGGCGGTCCGGTTGCCCATCTCGGAATTTTTAGACAGAAATTTGTCGAAAACGACAAAGCTATTACAGAAAGTGAATATGCAAGTCTTGTAGCTTTATGCCAGATTATTCCGGGGCCTGCATCGTCGCAAGTCGGGATGGGCCTTGGGTATCGATTCGGGGGCATACTCGGAGCGCTAGCTGCATGGCTTGGTTTTACTCTACCTAGTGCGTTACTCATGATGCTTGGTGGATATTGGATCGTGCATGATGCATCAACTAATGGAAGCTGGTTCATCATAGCCATGAAACTGGTAGCGGTTGGAGTTGTGACCCAAGCAGTTTTAGTTATGTGGCAGCAGTTATGTCAATCTCGAGAAATGAAGCTCGTCGCGTTAATATCGGCAATTACATTTTATATTTTTCCGACTGCTTGGATGCAAGCCGTTCTGATCACGATCGCGTTGGTTGCCGGGTTACTCCTACGTCAGAGACCAGAAATTATGAATCTTTCCGAGTTTCTGTCCGTGAAGAGAGGGTTGATTACTGCCATCCTTTGGCTTTCTGGGGTTGCTTGTGCTGTTGGTTGGTTAACTGATGACCCTTGGCTAAATCTAATTTTTGGCCACTATCTTAGTGGAGCACTTGTATTTGGCGGAGGCCACGTTGTCTTGCCACTACTAGAATCAGAATTTGTTCCACCGCTCCCGCTCAATACATTTCTGACAGGCTATGGACTAGCTCAAGCAATGCCAGGCCCCTTGTTTACGATTGCAGCTTACATTGGTGTGGTTGCGATTCAGAGTGATCCATTTTTTGCTTCTCTGTGCGCAATCTTAGCAATTTTCTTACCGGGCGCATTACTTTTAATTGCTGCGCTGACAATCGGTCAACGGTTGATAGTTGAGATGCAACAGAATATGGTTTATGTAAATGCAGTAGTCGCTGGGCTGCTTTTATCAGTTTTAGTAAACCCTATTTATACTGGATCGGTATACTCGGGATCAACCGCCATTCTTGCTCTTTTGAGCTTAATAATCACCGTGGGCTTTAAACGCTCGCATTTGGAATTAGTGTGTATCATGACGGCAAGTACATTTATTTTTGATCTCGTGAAGTGGATATAAAGACGAATTCATATAATCAAGGTATTTATTGTAGCGGACCTGATGCACTTTATTTAAAAGAGATATGTGCATCAATATCAGTTAGTTACGCTACCGACTAAGTAAAGCAGCTGCTGCATTGAATGGGGCCAGTTTCTAGGAACGTTTCAAGAGCGGTGGATGCTACGGTATAAAAGCTGATCCACTTTTATACCGAAAATGTTATGCATAAACTTCTTAGTTATTCAGGTGCGTTTCTAGAAATGAGTCGAGCTCTGCCGATGCAGAAGGTTCCTACTGATGCAGGAGCCCAATACCTTTGATTCTGCCGTTCGCAAGCTGAGCTCACCGATCAGCTTCTTGTGTAGAAATATTGCGTAGTCAGTAAGCCACGCTATTTCAGAAGCTTGATTACCATGATCTCTTTGAATAGCGGAGGAAATGTGTATCGCTTTTGAGTTCCTCAATCACTACCTATCGGAAAGCTAACACCAGTAATCTCGGATGACTTCTCCGAACAAAGAAAACTTATCAGAGCACCTAATTGATTGGTGGTGACAAATGAAGGAGTTGAACTGTGATCCATTAATAGATCGTTCCATCCATCAAAATCATTGATATTCATTTGTTGGGCTCGCCGTTCAATTTGCACTTCAATCAAGTCAGCATGTGTATAACTGGGGCAGATTACATTACATGTGATATTGGAGTCGGCTGTTTCAAGCGCCGTAACCTTGGATAGTCCAATAAGTCCATGCTTAGCTGCGACATAAGCCGAATTTTTTTTTGCCGCATTTAGACCTTGAAGGCTTGCAATATTAATAATCCGACCAAAATTTTGATCACGCATTCTCGGCAAGCAGAGACGTGTAGTATGAAAGCTTGCGTTTAAATGCAAAGCAATAATCTGGTCCCATTGATCAACAGAAAACTCATCAATCAATTCTCTGTATTGAATATCAGCGTGATTGATCAGCACACTGATACTCCCATAAGTTGAAATAATGTCGGCTAAAACATTCTCAATTGCTACCACATTTCTCAGATCAGTACCCACGAACAGAGGCGCTGGAGATCCAAGCGATTCAATTTCGGTCAAAGCCTTTGCAATAATCTCCGGAGTGTCAAACCCATTAATAATTAGCTGAAAGCCATCTTTGGCTAAAATTTTTGCTATCTCTAGGCCAAGGCCACTTGTACTGCCTGTAACTAGCGCCAATCGGCTCATCGACACCTCTGTTGTCTTAACTACAAAATAGAGAAAGTTGAGAGAGTTATGTACTTATTGTAACTAGATCTTGTAATAGTCCCCTTATCAGAAAAAGGACTAACCCCATATCGATCATCTTGACAATAGTAATTCCCTCCACATTTTTAATCTTACATGACTTACATACGTTTTCTAGATGCTTTTCTTAGATTTAATTTGCAATTTTTTAGAAAAAACATAGAAAAACCGATTTAGCAATTGCGCATCTATAGTCTCAGATCATTCGAGCAATGGCCCAACATTACTTCATGC
>CAZFNA010000045.1:0-14874 GCA_964520465.1 uncultured Pseudomonadales bacterium
TGCTTCAACTGCAGTGTTGCTTGCTTCAGGTACAGCTGCGCTGGAGTCAGTCTTGACGGGCCGACCCACAGTTGCTGCTTATAGGATGAATCCCCTTAGCTATGGCCTAGTCAAAGGAAGGCTCAAGACAAAGTTTGTGACGCTTCCAAATTTTTTGGCGAATCGAGCATTGATTCCCGAGTTACTACAACATGACGCCACGCCAGACCAAATTGTTGCAGAGTTGAGGCCAATTTTTGCCGAAGGGCCAAGCTCAGATTTTTTAAAACAGGCACGGATGATTTATGACAGCTTAAATGGGCCAGGTCCTAATTGTGCCGTAGAGTTTATCAAAGAGATCTTGCAGTGAACTTGGTTGTGGGCGTAGATGAGGTAGGTCGGGGACCTCTTGCTGGGCCAGTCATCACTTGTGCTGTATTGTGGCCGGTGGATTATAGTTTAGCTGAACTAAATGATTCGAAGAAATTGTCTGCTAAAAAGCGCGAGTTTTTGCAGCCATGCATTGAGAAGATGGCAATTCGCATTAGTTTTGGCCGAGCTGAGGTTGAGGAAATTGATTATCTGAATATTTTGCGTGCCACCATGCTTGCAATGGAGCGTGCCGTAGGCGGTTTAAATGAGTTCGATGCACCGATTTTAATTGATGGCAATAGCGTCCCTAATACTTTAAAAGGTAAAGCCACGGCTATAATTGGCGGAGATGGTTTGATACCAGCAATTTCAGCCGCCTCAATTCTTGCTAAAGTAGCACGTGACAAAGAGATGTCTGATTTGGCTAAAATATATCCAGGATACGGCTTTGAGAAACATGCGGGTTATCCAACTACAGCGCATATAGAGGCGCTTGGAGCTTTGGGTGTTAGTCCAATCCATCGGCGCTCCTTTGCACCTGTGAAAAAACTACTGGAGAACGCATGACACAATTTGTTCATTTGCGGACTCATTCAGAATATTCGCTTGTTGATGGATTGTTCCGGGTTAAAGAACTCGTACGCCAGGTTGCAAAATATGGTATGCCAGCCATCGCTTTGACTGATGAATCTAATGTTTTTGCCTCGATAAAATTCTATAAAGCCGCACTAACTTCCGGGATACAACCAATTCTTGGAGCTGACTGTTGGGTCAAGAGTAGCGATAGCTTTGGCCGAATTACTTTTCTCGCCATGAACGATCAAGGATATAAAAATCTACTTGAACTGCTGTCGCTTGGATGGCTAAAAGGGCAGGATAGAGATCGTGCATCACTTGAATGGGACTGGGTAGCAAAACATTCTGAGGGTCTAATTTGTTTGACTGGGTCCACTGAAGGGGAAATTGGTCGATTGATCTCAGTAGATCAGAAGGAAAAAGCCGATGTCATCCTTCAAAGATATCATGAAGTATTCGCTGATCGATTATATCTGGAAATAACCCGCATCGGGTTGCCTGGCGAGACCCTTCTAGCTCAGTATGTAGTCCAAGCTGGAGACACTTGGGGCATTCCTCTTGTAGCCACGAATGTTTCTTGTTTTTCTGAAGCTAGCGATTTTGAAGCACACGATACTCGAGTCTGTATTCACGATAGCGTCACACTTGACGATAAGCACCGAGTCCATCGACATACACCTGAACAGTGGCTTAAGTCGGCAGAGGCTATGACCGAGTTATTTTCAGATTTGCCTGATGCAGTTACGAATACAGTGAGAATCGCCAAGCGCTGTGGAGTTAGGCTAACACTTGGGACGTATTTCTTGCCTGAATATCCAGTTCCTCAGGGTATGACGCTTGAATCATTTTTTCGAAAATTTTCAAACGATGGGTTGATTGAGCGGCTTAGAAATTTGGCATCCCTTGGGCAAGCGCTTGATGAGACTCAGTATAGGGATAGATTGGACTTCGAGATTGAAGTAATCCTACAAATGGGATTCCCCGGCTATTTTCTGATCGTAGCCGATTTTATAAAATGGGCAAAAGATCAGTTGATTCCGGTTGGACCAGGAAGGGGTTCGGGAGCTGGATCAATTGTTGCCTGGGCGCTTAAAATTACCGATTTGGATCCAATAGAACACGAATTATTATTTGAGCGCTTTTTAAATCCAGAACGAATTTCTATGCCCGACTTTGATGTCGATTTTTGTATGGAAGGACGTGATCGAGTCATTGATTATGTGGCTGAACGCTATGGTCGAGACGCAGTTAGTCAGATTGTGACTTTTGGTTCAATGGCGGCAAAAGCGGTGGTGCGCGATGTTACGCGAGCCCAAGGCAAACCTTATGGGCTTGGTGATCGGATGGCTAAGCTAATTCCATTTGAGGTCGGCATTACTCTTGACAAAGCTTATGAGGACGAACCTCAGCTGAAAAATCTTGTAGAGACGGACGAAGACGTTAGAGAAGTTTGGAATATGGCCTTGAAGCTTGAGGGCTTGTCGCGGAATGCAGGTAAGCATGCTGGTGGTGTTGTCATTGCACCCGGCAAACTGACTGATTTCACAGCCTTATTATCAGCTGAGGATGGATCGAGTTTAGTTACTCAATTAGATAAAGACGATGTTGAAGCCGCCGGTCTGGTTAAATTTGATTTTCTAGGTCTTAGAACCTTAACTATTATTGATTGGGCTCTAAAGCTGATTAGAGCTTCGCACGAGAGCTCACCAAATATCGAGCGAATTCCAAAAGATGATGCCAAAGTATTCCAATTATTATGCCGCGGAGATACAACAGCAGTATTTCAGTTGGAATCCCGAGGGATGAAAGAATTGATTCAACGTTTAAAACCAAATTCCTTCGAAGACATCGTCGCATTAGTGGCACTGTTTCGACCAGGACCGCTGCAATCAGGGATGGTTGATGATTTTATTAACCGAAAGCATGGACGCGCTGTCGTAGAATATCCACATCCTGATCTAGAACCAATTTTGAAAAATACCTACGGAGTGATTTTATATCAAGAGCAGGTGATGCAGATAGCGCAGGTCCTTGCCAACTTCTCGCTTGGCGGCGCAGATTTATTGCGGCGTGCTATGGGTAAGAAAAAGCCAGAAGAGATGGAGAAGCAGCGCGAGATTTTCATGCAGGGCACTCGTGAACGTGGGATTCTTGAAGATCTGGCAACCTCCATTTTCGATTTGATGGAAAAATTCGCAGGTTATGGGTTTAATAAGTCGCATTCCGCTGCCTATGCATTGATATCTTATCAAACAGCTTATTTAAAAACTTATTATCCGGCGGAATTTATGGCAGCAGTCTTGTCATCTGATATGGATAATACTGACAAGGTTGTGCCGCTGATTGAGGAATGTCGACGCATGGGGGTGGTGGTTCGTCCACCTGATGTTAATACAGGTGCATTTAAATTCTCAGTCACAAGTGGTGAAATTATTTATGGCTTAGGTGCTATCAAAGGCCTGGGTGAAGGGCCGATAATACAATTAGTGGAAGCCCGAGGGATAAAGGGTTTATTTAGGGACTTGTTTGATTTCTGCAAAAGAGTGGGCGCCGGAAAAGTCAATCGTCGCCCGCTTGAGGCGTTGATACGAGCGGGTGCATTCGATTCCCTTGATGAGCCCCGGTGGATTGTAATGAATGCTGTTGATGATGCGATTGGGCAAGCCGATCAGGAGGCTAGAAACGAAGCTGTAGGGATTGAGGACCTTTTCGGTCTAGGTCGTGAGAATCAACTTGAGGAGGAGAGCGATTCATATCAGCAACATAGGGTTATTCCTCGATGGTCAGAGCGCGATGTATTGAAAGGTGAGAAAGACACTCTTGGGCTGTATTTAACTGGTCACCCCATCGATACGTATGTCGACGATTTAAATGGCTTAGGGATCACATGGCTAGTGAATTTGGAACGCACCAAGGATGTTGTTCGTGTAGCTGGTCTAGTTGTTTCCCTTCGAGTAATTCGGAACAAGCGAGGCGAATCATTCGCTATCGTAACCTTGGATGATCGAAGTGGGCGTATAGAAATTGTTGTATACGCTGATCTATTTGCTGATTGCCGAGACAAATTAGTTGACGATGCTTTGATTGTTATTGAAGGCGATGTGAGTTTCGACGAGTTTACAAACGGGCTTAAAATGAGAGCTAACCGTGTCGATACACTTGAAAATGCACGAGAAAAATCAGCTTCTGGACTTAAGATTCATTTAGAAAAAAATAATCCTGAATTTGCTGATATTTTAATCTCAACAATTTGTCCGCATTTGGGCGGTGAGTGTCCGGTTATTATCGCGTATCATGCCAGCGGCGCTGTTGGCGAGATTGTGCTAGGTGATGAGTACCAAGTTTATCCCAGCGATTCGCTATTGTTGGATTTAAAAAAATTGGTCGGTGCAGATCGCGTAAAACTTGAATTCTCACTAAGGACGCAATGACGCGTATGAGCCCGAATTATCTCGATTTTGAGCAGCCAATCGCTGATCTAGACTCTAAAATTGATGAGTTGAAGCATCTATCTACTGAGTCGGGAATAAATATAGCAGAGGAAGTTAGTAGACTGCAGACTAAATCAAAAATGCTAACTGAAAAAATCTTCTCTGATCTGTCGACTTGGCAAAAGGTGCAGCTTGCGCGTCATCCTAACAGACCTCATACCTCAGACTATATAAGCCAGTTGATAGATGGCTTCGATGAATTACATGGCGATCGCTTGTTCGGCGATGACAAGGCTTTAATAGGCGGTATAGGGGAGTTCCGGGGGCGACCGGTAATGATCATTGGGCACGAAAAAGGTAGGAGCGTGAAAGAGAAGGTGTCTCGTAATTTTGGAATGCCCCGTCCTGAAGGCTATCGTAAGGGATGTCGGCTAATGCAGATGGCCGAGCAATTTGGTATGCCAGTACTGACCTTGATCGACACCCCTGGCGCTTACCCTGGTATTGACGCTGAAGAACGTGGACAAAGTGAAGCCATTGCGAAGAGTCTGGCTTTAATGTCGCGTTTGAAAACACCAATTATTACAGTTGTAATTGGGGAAGGAGGGTCCGGTGGTGCACTAGCCATCGGTGTTTGTGACAAATTACTGATGTTTGAATTCTCAACTTATTCTGTTATTTCGCCTGAAGGTTGCGCCTCAATTCTTTGGAAAAATGCGGCTCATGCACCAGAGGCTGCAGAGGCTATGGGAATTACCGCAGAACGGCTGTTTTCTTTGGGATTGGTTGATCAGTTGGTGAGGGAACCGTTAGGAGGCGCCCATCGTTCTCCTGAAAGCGCCGCATCAGCACTTGGTGATGCTGTGGAGGCTCACCTTGATGTCTTAATTGGTTTGAGCCATGAACAACTTTTGGAGTCTCGATACCAAAAATTGATGCAATTCGGTGTTGATCGGAGCTAAAGACCTGATCAGGCCGTACTGGCCAGCAGCTGATTATCGGGTGCATCTGATGGTCAGCGGGGGTGCAGATTCGATGGCACTGATGGCTGTTATCGCAGAATTTTCAGCAATTGACTCAAGGATTATCGTTGTTCATCACTGTCATCATGGAATTGATGTAAATTCCGATACTTGGCTTCAATTTGTTGAGTCTGAGTCGAGACGGTGTGGGTTTCTTTTCCAGTCACATTATTTAGTTCTTGATATGACACCAGGATTTGAAGCTCGCGCTCGGGAGGCTCGGTACGAGGCAGTGCTGCAATTTGTTTCCACTGGTGATGTAGTCATGACCGCCCATCATCGGGATGACCAGATTGAAACTCTATTAATTCGATTATCTCAAGGCTCTGGACTAATTGGTTGGGCTGGAATTCCTGCGAAACGCCGGTTTGGATCTGGAGTCTTAGTACGACCTTTTTTATCGATGTCCAGTACAAAACTGAAGAGTATGTTGGCATCCCGGAATTTAAAACACATTGTTGATCCTTCAAATCAAGATACTAGATTTCTGAGAAATTTCATTAGATTGAAGTTTTTACCTCTTTTATGCCGAGCTTTACCAGCTGCGAAACAGGAATTGCTGATGCTTTCTCAGCTTGCAACCGATCAGGTTTGCAGATTAGAAGAGGCCCTGGGCAAGGGACTACCAGCAACTGGTATCGATTCGGTTGAACTGGCACGAACAGAAAAACTTATACAATGGCAGGTTCGATTCTTTGCTCAGGTGAATGGACGGTTTGCGCCCTCATCATTGCAGATTGCTGAGTTTGGTAGGCAATGCATAGAAGCATCTGGAGATAAGCTCCCAGAAGTAGGTATTGGGAACGGTTCTATAAAGATCCGAAGATGGAATAAGAAATTATATTGGGTTGATAATGAATTACTCGGCACCGAGTCCGATGAACCCATTAAAGAATTTAAAAAAATTGAACAGAATCAATCAGTTGATCTAACTTTTCCAAACGGTGTATTGTACTTAGAGACGGGTGGCATAGCACAAACCATCCAGGTTTATTGGGGCCCACAAGTGTGTAGTTTTCGCCTAGGCCACAAACGGCCAATGCAGAGCCTCAAGCAGTTAGCCCAAACTTTAGGTATAGTCCCTTGGCATCGGCGCTGGACACCGTTGTTAGCGATACATGACGAAATTATTGGCTGGGGCAATACTGATTGTCGAGAACCCGGTCTAATTGGTCACTCTTTCCGATGGAAATGGCGCTTTGTCCCTAGGAATAAATCAGATTCCTCTGTATCCTAATTGGCGATCCCTAGACAATGTTTGGCCATATTGTTGGCCGTCTTACCAAAAGGATTTTAGGTCAACATGAATCGTTTTGTGTTCGTGACCGGCGGGGTGGTTTCTTCGCTCGGTAAAGGAATAGCAGCGGCTTCGCTTGGCGCCATACTTGAGGCACGAGGTCTCAGGGTCACGATGTTGAAACTTGATCCTTATATTAATGTTGATCCCGGTACGATGAGTCCATTTCAGCATGGTGAAGTCTTTGTGACTGATGATGGCGCTGAGACAGATCTTGATCTTGGGCACTATGAGCGATTTATTCGGACACGGATGAGTCAGCGTAATAATTTCACTGCGGGACGAGTCTACGAGGAAGTTCTTCGAAAAGAACGTAACGGAGATTATCTTGGAGGAACTGTTCAAGTAATTCCTCATATTACTGATGAAATCAAACGCAAAGTTATTGATGGTTCGCAAGATGTCGATGTTGCTATTGTTGAGATTGGTGGGACTGTCGGTGATATTGAATCACTGCCATTTTTGGAGGCTGTACGACAGCTGCGCCAAGAGCTTGGTCCGGCTCGCACACTCTTGATGCATCTAACTCTTGTCCCATACATCGCGACAGCAGGCGAGACAAAAACGAAGCCGACTCAGCACTCAGTAAAAGAATTGCGGTCCATTGGATTGCAGCCTGATGTATTGATTTGCCGTTCGGATCATGAGATCGATATTGCAAGCCGAAGGAAAATTGCACTGTTTACTAATGTTGAGGAGCGCGCGGTTATCCCTCTGAAAGATGCTGACACTATTTATCGGATCCCAATTATGCTGCATGGACAGGGTTTGGATCAGTTGGTAGTGGATAAGCTGGGTCTTGATTGTAGTGAAGCTGATCTCACTCAATGGGTGCACGTGGTGGACTCACATTTAAACCCGCTTAAGTCGGTTGAGATTGCCATGGTTGGTAAATATATGGATTTACTAGATGCCTACAAGTCACTGATTGAAGCCCTTACTCATGCGGGCATTCAAACGCGGACTCGTATTAATCTCCGTTATATTGACTCGGAGGATATAGAAAAGCGTGGTTTAGTTTTGCTGGATGGTGCTGATGCGATTTTAGTTCCTGGCGGTTTTGGCGAGAGAGGGATCGAGGGTAAGATTGCAGCTGTTTGCCATGCACGTGAAAATAAGATTCCTTATCTTGGTATATGTTTGGGAATGCAAGCTGCAGTAATTGAATTCTCACGGCACATTGCAGGAATTGACGGGGCAACCTCTAGCGAATTTGATCCGGGTGCTGAGCATCCAGTTATTGCATTAATTACGGAATGGACTAAGGCTGACGGGACTCGCGAAATTCGAACAGAAGATAGTGAGCTTGGAGGCACAATGCGCCTGGGTGCTGAAGATTGTCACCTGACTCCAGGTTCAAGAGTTGAGCAAATTTATGAGACTGATGTGATTAGTGAGCGGCATCGTCATCGGTGGGAATTCAATAATGACTATCAACAACATTTGGAGGATGCTGGTCTGTGTATTGCCGGCCGTTCAGCAGATGGAACATTTGTTGAGGTAGTTGAAGTTGAGGATCATCCTTGGTTCGTTGGTTGTCAATTCCATCCGGAATTTACTTCTACTCCACGTGATGGGCATCCGTTATTTACTAGCTATGTTAATGCGGCCATTACGTATTCGAAAATGGGCCATAAGGAACATCTTTTTTCATGAAGTCGTCAATCGAGATAGGTGGCATGCCTTGCTCAAATACTCATCCGATGATGCTATTTGGGGGAATTAATGTGCTGGAATCTCGCGACCTTGCGTTCGAAGTCGCAGAAATCTTTGTTTCAATTTGCCATAAACTAAAAATGCCTTACGTTTTCAAAGCAAGTTTTGATAAAGCTAATCGATCCAGCAGCAGAAGCTTTCGAGGTCCAGGAATTGAGCAGGGATTGACTTGGCTAGCCGATATTAAAGACCGATTTAATGTCCCGCTTATTACTGATGTACATGAACCTAAGCAGGCATTATTTGCTGCCGAAATCTGTGATGTTATTCAATTGCCGGCCTTTTTGTCCCGACAAACTGACCTCGTGGTGGCGATCGCTGAAACAGGGGCTGTTATCAATGTAAAGAAAGCTCAGTTTTTATCTCCTTTAGAAATGCAGAATATTTTAGATAAATGTGCTGAAGCTGGCAATGATCAAGTTATGTTATGCGAGCGAGGTTCAAGCTTCGGTTATAACAATCTAGTAGTGGATATGCTTGGTTTGGGAATTATGAAAAATATGAATGTCCCTGTCATTTTTGATGTTACTCATTCACTACAAATACCAGGTGGGAGAAATGACAGTGCAGATGGTCGCGGAGATCAGGTCTTAGAATTAGCGCGTGCTGGCATGGCAGTTGGTCTCGCTGGCTTATTTCTCGAATCACATCCGAGTCCTGCTTATGCAAAGTGCGACGGGCCATCAGCCTTGTCACTGGATAAGCTCGAACCATTTTTAACTCAACTGCAGGCTATTGACAGTCTTGTGAAATCTTTTGATTTTTTGGAGACTAGTCCTGGATGACGGCTATAGTCAAAGTAATAGGTCGCGAAGTCATAGATTCTCGCGGCAACCCTACGGTTGAGGCCGATGTGACTTTAGAATCTGGAGCCATGGGACGTGCGTGTGCACCCTCTGGTGCTTCAACTGGTTCCCGGGAGGCGCTTGAGCTTCGAGACTTGGATGGGGCTCGATACTTGGGGAGAGGAGTATTGCGAGCTGTTGCTAACGTAAATGGGCCTATTGCCGATCTAGTGATTGATCGCAGTGCGGCTGACCAGCGGGGTCTAGATGAGGCGATCATTAAGCTCGATGGAACGGAAAATAAGACAAATCTTGGCGCCAATGCAATGCTGGCTGTGTCATTGGCAACAGCGCGAGCTTATGCGACCGATCAAAAGCTATGGCTGTATCAGCATATAGCTTCGCTACATGGCAATATCAGTCCGATTACCTTGCCTGTTCCTATGATGAATATTCTAAACGGTGGGGAACATGCAGATAATAATATGGATATCCAGGAGTTTATGATTCAGCCAGTTTCAGCTATATCCTTTTCACAAGCATTGAGAATTGGTGCTGAAGTTTTTCATCATTTGAAGAAAGTTTTGGTAGCTGAAGGTTTAAATACTGCTGTGGGTGATGAGGGAGGCTTTGCACCTAACCTGCCCTCTAATGAGGCTGCTCTTTCTTTAATTGCTCGGGCAGTTGATGAAGCTGGTTATGTCCTTGGTGATGATATTACCTTAGCGCTTGATTGCGCCTCATCTGAGTTTTACAAGAATGGTCAGTACAGGTTGTCTGGTGAGAATCGTAGTTTCAGCTCAGAGGGCTTTGCTGACTATTTATCGGAGCTTTGTGATCGTTATCCAATTATATCGATAGAGGATGGGATGGATGAGAGCGACTGGGATGGCTGGGCTTATTTGACTAAGATACTAGGCTCACGTTGCCAGTTGGTGGGGGATGATCTATTCGTTACCAATACTAAGATTTTGAGTCGCGGGATTGAAGAGGGAGTTGGTAATTCAATTCTGATCAAATTTAATCAAATCGGAACGCTTTCAGAAACCCTAGATTCGATCGATATGGCACAAAGAGCTGGTTATACCGTTGTGATTTCACATCGTTCCGGTGAGACGGAGGACACTACTATTGCTGATTTGGCAGTTGGTACATCAGCAGGTCAAATTAAAACAGGGTCTTTATGTCGAACCGATCGAGTATCCAAATATAATCAGCTACTGCGAATTGAGGAGTCATTGGGTGTTCGGGCGCATTATGCTGGTCGCAGAACAATTTTTGGGCAAGTATGATGATTCGATGGCTTCTGACTAGCTTGGCCATTTTATTGGGTTTGTCGCAATATCAACTCTGGTTTGGGACAGGTTCGATTTCAGAGCTGCAACGTTTAACTGATGAGCTTCAAAAACAAGAAGCTGAAAATCAGCGCTTGGAATCTCGTAATGATGACTTGGTATCCGAGGTTAATGCTCTAAAAAACGATCCAGAGGCGATCGAAGAGTTACTCCGCTCTCGATTTGGGTATGTGAAAGACGGTGAAATATTCATTCGGTTGATCCCAAAACTAGAGTTGTCTGGTGAATAAACTTTGGGTGGTAATCCCAGCTGCTGGAAAAGGTGTTAGGTTTGGGTCTCATGTGCCAAAACAATACATAGCTGTAGACGGACAGGCAGTTTTGGATCATGTATTGGATGCATTTCTTAAGATCGATATGTTTGAGACCATTTTGGTTCCGGTGGCTTCTCAAGATTGTCGTTTTCAATCACTTAACCGTGCCAAACACCATCAAGTTGCTTCTATTATCGGTGGTCTAAAGCGTTCTGATACAGTTTTGCGTAGCCTTGAGTGGTTGGAGATGCATGGTGCTTTAGAGACTGAATGGGTGTTTGTGCACGATGCTGCTAGACCACTGATAACCCAAGGCGAGCTTTATGCTTTATTCAACGCAATTGATATAAGAGATTGTCCTGGGGCGGTGTTGGGTGCACCTACCACAGATGCTTTGAAGCGGGTAGACCAAGTTTTTGTTAATTCTGAAGAGTCTGGAATTCATATTGTCGAAACAATCGATCGAACTGCTCTTTGCCACGCGATGACACCACAAGTCTTTCGACTAGGCGATTTAAAAAATGCCCTAATGTCTGCCAAGGCGGTCGGGTTGGCGGTGAATGATGAATCGCAAGTGCTGGAAGCGATGCACAAACCACCCTGGTTTATTCGCGGGCGGCGATCCAATATCAAGCTGACGTATCCAGAGGATCTTGAATTAATTGATGCAATCTTATCTTTTCGTCGGCTGAGGCAGTAATGATTCGAGTAGGTCAAGGATTCGACGTTCACCGCATTGATGGTGGTGATGGGATGACACTGGGTGGTTTATGGATTCCCTGTGATTACAGTGTTGTTGCTTATAGTGATGGTGATATCGTGTTACATGCTGTCATGGACGCGATGCTGGGTAGTCTTGCATTAGGTGATATAGGACAGCATTTTCCAGATACAGATAGGCAATTTGCAAGCGCTGATTCAGCGGAGCTGACCCGTCAGGTTAGCTCGCTGTGTCTATCGAAAGGGTATTCTGTTTCAAACCTCGACATTACAATTCTATGTGAAATTCCCAAAATACACCCGATTCGTGATGCTTTGCGGCAGTGCATTTCTGATGTATTGGCAATTTCGGTAGATCATGTTTCAGTAAAGGCATCAACAACAGAGAGGCTCGGCTTTTTAGGCCGTGGCGAAGGCATTGCGGTGATGACTTCCGTGTTGATGCGATCCCATTGAAAGCGATGTTTTACGGTTCTCAGTCCATAGCTTTGGAGCACTTGCCTAAAGTACATGGCAAACCTATTTTTTTTGGAACCTACAAAGCCAGTCCATCTGATTTTATAGTTACTGAGGATCTCGGTTTTGAGCCCTGCGGGGAAGGGCCTCACATCTGGGCGTTGATCCAGAAAACATCTGTTTCGACCGATGAGGCTGCGATACGATTAGCAGCAGTTGCAGGTGTGTCGCGTAAGGATGTGGGCTATGCCGGAAAAAAAGACACTTTTGCGCAGGCGACTCAATGGATGAGTTTTCCTGAGACTGCTAAGGTCTGTAACGGTCCAATAGATGCATCGGTCGAGATCCTTAAGCTCAAGCGGAATATGCGTAAATTGAAAGTTGGTCAGTTAGCCGGTAATTATTTTCGATTGAGGCTCAATGGTGATGTTGTTGATGGTTTTGACGCTAGAGTTGAGGCGATCAGTCGGTTCGGTATTCCGAATTATTTCGGCAATCAACGGTTTGGTAGAGATGGTTCTAATCTTCATACTGCTCGAAGGCTTGCGCGTCGTGATCCAGAGGGTCAAAGGCGATTGCATCCGAGAGAAGGAATGGCAGCATCAGCAGCACGCTCAGCCGGTTTTAATGCGATTGTCGCGCGCCGTATTTTAGACAGCAGGCTATTAGAGGTTGTAGTAAACGACGTTGTTATTCTATCAGGTCGTGGAAGTCATTTTTCTGTCAGTGAATTTGACTTGCGAGCTATTCAGAATCGGGTTGATGCAGGCGAGTTAAGCCCTACTGCTCCTTTGGCTGGCCGGATAAAGAAAACATCAGTTGAACAGGCGACAATGGAAACTGAAGTCTTGGCAACGGATGCTGAGCTTTGCGGGTGGATGCGTGGTGTGTTTCGCGATGAAGAACGTCGCGCTGTTCGCGTTTTACCTAAACAGTTGGAAGCAAAAGTAAGCGGGGATATAATTAGCTTGTCGTTTTGGTTGCCGAAGGGATGTTTTGCAACAGCATTATTAAATGAATTAGGAGTCATAACAGAAGCTTATGCACGGACTTCTTCATGATCGTGGACAGAGTCGTTTGGTGGAAACACTGGGCGATCTTGGTATTAATGATGTGTTTGTTCTCGATGCTTTTCGTCGTGTCCCAAGACATCTATTCGTCGACCCAGCTGTGGCGGATTCTGCCTATAGTGATGTAACCCTGCCATTGGGCCATCAGCAGACCCTGTCACAGCCATCGGTTGTGGCTCGGATGCTGGAGTTAATGAGGGGTGGACGTCATTTAAATCGGGTGCTGGAAGTTGGTGCTGGTTCGGGCTTTCAGACTGCACTTTTCGGTCATCTGTCGAAACAAGTGTTTGCAATTGAGAGAATCGCGCCTCTGGCGACCGAATCTAGACGTCGACTTGACGATTTAGAAATGGAGAATGTGGTGATCATTCACCGCGATGGCCTTCTTGGCTGGCCCGAATTTGCGCCTTTTGATGGGATTATTTTGGCAGCCTGTCCCGAGGCTGTTCCCGATGCTCTATTTGATCAATTAGCTGAAGGCGGAAGGCTTATTGCGCCGGTAGGGCTTGGTAAGAAGCAGCAGTTGATGTTGTATATCCGCGAGGGTGAAAGGATCGAAAAAATTGCCTTAGATGCAGCTTTTTTTGTGCCAGCTTTGGCAGGTCTTGAATGAGCTGGCTGTCTATATGGATACGTGGTCTCGCTATGGGCGCCGCTGATGCTGTCCCTGGGGTATCAGGTGGTACTGTCGCTTTTTTGACTGGTATTTATGAACGATTGCTGGCTGTATTAACATCAGTCACACCGGACCTTTGGACCGCATTTCGTCAAAATGGTTTGAAAGAAGTATGGAATCGATTAGATGGCGGTTTCGTGTTACCCCTTATGGTGGGTATTCTGATGTCTTTTGTTACGGTGGCACACTTGATTCAAGACTGGCTGGAAATAGTGCCTGAAAGGGTATGGGGATTTTTCTTTGGGCTTGTGATTGCGATGGGTCTTTCTCTACTATCCAACTTACGAGCAACAATGCAAAAGACAGATTGGCTTTGGATATTTTTTGGTTTAATTCTCGCACTTTCTGTAGGACTCCAGACTCCACAGTCAGTAAGCCCCGAGGTGTGGATTTGGCCTTTCGCGGGAGCAATTGCCCTGTCGGCGATGCTATTGCCGGGCATCTCAGGAAGTTTTCTACTTCTTTTGATGGGTCTATACCCTGCGCTAATCGATGCGATCAGTTCATTTGACATCACTATTCTTGGGTTGTTTATTTCTGGCGGAGTGTTGGGAATTTTATTGATGGCTCATGTGTTGAAGGCACTTCTAGCAAGATACCATAATCAAGTTTTGAGCGTACTTACCGGAGTGGTCTTCGGTGCTCTGGTGCGGGTATGGCCGTGGCAGAGTTTAACCGCTGATGGGTCACTCGTTTTGATGGTTCCAACTGCCAATTTGCTCTGGGTACCCCTAGCCTTTGGTATTACTGGATTTATTTCAGCATTATTTATGGTGAGGTTAGCAGATCAGAATGTAGTGGCCGCACGATGATATGGGTGTTGCTGTTGACAGCGGTGTTAGCGGCCTGTTCTGCTCCTTATAACGTGCCAAAAGATGACCTCACGAGTCCTTCAGAGCGTATTGAACCCAAGGTCACAACTATCGATGCAGGGAGTTTGGACGCCGAAGATGCGGGATCTCAGTACCGTGTTCGTAGTGGTGATACTTTGCTTTCGATTGCTTGGCGATTTGAGCAAGATCCTGATGTTTTGAAGCAAAGAAATCAACTGGATTCCGACACTATTCTTGTAGGTCAGTCACTTAAGCTTAAAGGGGAGATCCCACCTAAAGCCAAAGCCAAAGCCAAAGCCAAAGCCAAAGCCAAAGCCAAAGCCAAAGCCAAA
>CAZFNA010000046.1:0-14788 GCA_964520465.1 uncultured Pseudomonadales bacterium
GCTGATATTTTAGATCTGAAAAAGCTTGAGCGGCAGTTTGATGTGATTGAGAGTGCTGGCGTGTTGCATCACATGGACGATCCGATGGCGGGCTGGCGTGTGTTGACTGATTGCCTGAAGCCTGGAGGGCTGATGAATATCGGGTTATACAGTGAATTGGCAAGGCAGCACATTGTGCAGATCCGAGACGAGATCCAAGCGTTGGGTCTGCAACCGAACGAGCGCGATATGAAAACTTATCGCCAAGCGATCCTTGCTTCGGACATGAGTCATCATCAACTAGTTAGCCGAATGCAGGATTTTTATAGCCTAAGCGAGTTCCGCGATCTTCTGTTCCATGTCCAAGAACATCGTTTCAATGCTTCTCAGATTCAGAGTTGTTTAACGACCTTAAATCTCACATTTAGTGGTTTTGAGACTAGTCGGTTCGTACAAGATTTCAGGGAATCAAATCCAAACGATGAAGACCTTTATGATCTATCGAAGTGGAAGGTCTATGAAGAACAGCATCCAGAAACCTTTGCGGGCATGTATCAGTTTTGGTGTCAAAAACTGATATCAACAGGAGGGTAGCAAAATATCCGACCTTTCGCTGCAATTCCTGCCGGCTCATTGAAAGCTGCTAGACGGCTTC
Source organism: uncultured Pseudomonadales bacterium (assembly GCA_964520465.1). Classification (GTDB taxonomy): domain Bacteria; phylum Pseudomonadota; class Gammaproteobacteria; order Pseudomonadales; family Litorivicinaceae; genus HIMB30. The sequence goes on from CAZFNA010000046.1 coordinate 635, forward strand.
GCCACGGGTCGTGGATATGTCCTGATGAGACCTTCCTATTTCAGGCCCAGCCGTCGACGTTATCAGCAGAAATGTACGGCGCGGAATAATTACTGCACAACTAATCAAACATAAGCAGCGTAAAGATCAATTGAATACTATTCCTCCGTCAATCACAAAAGATTGTCCGGTTATAAACCCTGATCGGTCGGAACACAAAAACGAAATAATTCCTGATAGATCATCCACATTTTGAGGTCTCTTGAGACATCTAGAATTGATCATGGCTTGCATTTGCTCAGGTGAAACAGTGTCTCGGGGTATCTCTGTGACTGTCGCACCTGGCAAAATTGCATTTACCGTGATTCCAAAATCACCAACTTCTCGAGCCATTGCGCGCGTCATACCCTGCACCCCGGCCTTGGAACTTACGTAATGCAAGTAATTAGGCCGGCCCATGGGAACTACTGCAGACGAAAAATTAATAATCCTGGGGCATCTTGATCGCTTAAGCCATGGAAATGCTGCTTTACAGGTATTAAAAGTCCCCGTTAGATTGACTTTAATAACGCTGTCCCACTCCTCAATCTCAATCTCCCAAAAGGGCTTCATCGATAAGGTAGAAAAAATCGATGCGCAATTAATTAGTACATCAATGCATCCAAAACGCTGTCCCACTTCCTCCAAAGTATCAGAGCAGCAATACGAGTCCCCTATGTCAAGCTCTATAGTCTCAAAGCCCTCGGTTGTTTCTGGAGCTTTTATGTCAAGATTAATTACCTTGTAACCTTCCTCTTTCAATGAATTTGCAATACCCCTCCCGATGCCCTGTGATGCTCCAGTAACACAAACAATTCTGTCATTCATGATTGCACTCCTATCTCATAACAAACTGGGAACCCACGTAATTAACCACGGGTTAAAAACCAAAAAGATACAAAACACAAAATAGACAACGATAAATGGAATTACAGATCTATAGATATCCGTTAATGAAACCAAGTCAGTTGATCCTTTTAGCGCGAAAAGTGTGTACCCAAAAGGAGGTGTAATACCGCCGACTGTTATGTTGACCAATAATAAGAACCAAAACACTAAGGGCTCAACTGGCATGTAATCTAATAACCCTTTGTATATCGGTACGATAATGAGTAGTAGTGCAATTTGATCAATTAACATACAAAGAAAAAACGGTATCAACATCACGAGTAACAATAAAATATAGGGGTGTGTCGACACAGACATTATTAGCTGTTCCAGGCCATCTGCTACGCCGCTCATCGCTAGGAGTTGAGAAAAGAATTTAGCGCAAATCATAATTAGAATAATCATGCAGCCAAGTTTCGTGGCTTCGATAACTGAGTCTGCAAGCAGTTTAAAACTCAGCGTATTATATAATTTACTCACTCCCAAGGCCCCAACAACACCAACGGCTGCGGCCTCTGTTGGCGTTGCCACACCTGTTAAAATAGCGCCTAAAATAAGTAAGATTAACCCTATCAAAGGAAGAGCATCAGTGATTGGAGAGCATTCAACATCCTCTTCTTGACATCCATCTTGACCAGCTCTAGATCTAAATATGATGTAACACGTAAAGATGCAGGCTAGCAAAAATCCAGGAACTAGTCCCGCCACCAAAAGCTTGGCTATAGACTCCTCTGCTAGCGTTCCAAGAATGATAACCAGAACCGAAGGCGGCACTATCGGAGCGAGGCTTGCTCCCGCCAGGATAGTACCAGTACTCAATTTCTTATCGTATCCTCGCGATAACAGGCTTGGAAGGACTGTCCTTCCAAGCATTGCAGCGACAGCCATGCTTGCGCCTGACAGAGCGCTCAGTATTGCGGATAAAAGCATCGCCACTACATTTTGACGCCCCGGAATAAACCCTACAACTGATTGAATGCTGACAAACAGACGATCGACAGCACCCGCCCTAAAAATTATTTCGCCCATTAAAATAAATAGAGGTATCGTCGACAAAGCTTGAGTAGTGGCAGTGCTTAGCATGCTGTTAATAAACATGCCGTATCCCATTGGCCCAATTTCAAGCGCAATAATCGCCACATTGACAAGTAAAAAGGCTAAAAAAACTGGGAACCCAAGGCCGAGTAATCCGAGCAAGGCAACCGTTCCAAACGCGATGGTTTCACCCATGCTGGCTCGTATTTTTTTTCAGCACTTGTAGCAAGAATTCCGCAGCCCCGAAGACTAGACCAATCAGAAGAAATCCAGTTAGCCAATATTTCTGAATCGGTGTGGCACTGACAGTTTGTACACCAGTTTCGATTTGAGAGGTAAAAACTTGGGCCCCTATTACGACGGTAGCGGCCAGTACTAAAACAGAAATAACGTTGAAGATATTTTTGAAAAACATCCTATTAGGGACATTGTCTAATAAGAAGGTAATTGCCACGTGGCCCTTATCTCGAGTGACCCGGGGGAAGGCCAAAAAGATCGATGCTAGCAGCCCGTAACCCACGTAATCATTGGCCCACGATGTCGGGTAACCAACTGAACGCATTATTATCTCAAGCACCGTTATTATCGCTAACCCCAGTAAGCAGAGGCCACTTAAATTAAGCAGCCCCGTACTTATTCTGCCGACAATACGGTCCAAATAAATAATCAGGGTGATAATTTATTGGCCCGAGCAAGGTCAGCGAACTGAGAACCCCTTGCACCATCTTTCTTTACGACCAAACCAAAAAGTCCATCAGAGAATACCTTTGGTAGCTCCTTGGCGATTTTTGGATCGAGCTGAGTCTGTTTCATTCCTAAACCAATAAGCTCAGCCGTTTCTTCATTAGCTAACTTCTCAAAACGGCTGTATAACTCGCGCTCAAGATCAAACCCGACCTGCTCTAGCGAGCCTTGCTGTGTCTTCGATAAGCTATTCCAAGACTTAAGATTCATTAAAATAAGATGAGTGGTATCACCAAAACGCGGACGCATCATATATCCGGCTGTTTCATACCATTTAAATCCTAGAGCGCCTAAAACGGGCCACGCAGCCCCATCAACTGTTCCCTTGTCCAAGGCTGAGTAGATTTCAGCCGGTGGTAAAACGACAAGTGACCCACCCAAATGTTCGATAAGTGCTTTGTATACTGGGGTACCACGGATCTTCATTCCTCGTAGATCACCTTCGGGCCCTATAGGCTCACGTAAAACCATGTGGTAACCGTCACCAAAAGTTGGCATAGCAATCAACTTTAAACCGATCGCTTGATAGGACTCGTCCACAAAGTTCCAGACACCACTGTCTCTGCGTTTATCCGGGTCTCCATTTACGGCATCCATTCCCATGCCTATGCCAGTGGTTCCATAATGATAGCCACCATGAGTGAAAAGAAATTGATAAAAACCGGTTTGAACTGGCTCAAGTTGTTCGAATGGAGAAACGGCTTCAGGACCCTTCATATTGAGGGTCAATTCAGGAACTCGATCGTTTACCATATCGATAAAAACGGGCACTGTTTCCTTTGCCCCTTTGTAATTCATGTTCCAGCTGGATAGAAGACCCATAGTTTCAGCGGACACAAAAGAAGCAGTGACTAAAGAACACAGCCCGATTGCATATCTGGTGAATTTCATATTTTTTTATCCCCTTTTTATTTTTTAATAAAAATTGTGATTCTAATAATTGTTTAGGTATCTTAGCAATTTAGAATAATTGATAAAACAACTTAACCTAAATTGAATCAAGTTTTATCTGAGTCAATGCTTTTAGACATAAAATTTGCTAGTCAATCAGGAAATATGGATTCCAAATGCTTTTAGATCAGATTTTACCTAAAGAAACAGGTCTTTTTTATGGTGGAGACTTTCACACAAACAGTCAGCCAACACTAGATAGTTGGAACCCCGCAACAGGTGAACACTTGTTGACCATTAGCCAAGGCTCGGAAAATATCGTCGAAAAAGTCGTTAAAGTCGCTGCTGCTGCCCAGCCCAGTTGGGCTGCGCTAGATATCCAAGAAAGAACTCGTTACATCCGCAGATTCATATCGGCAATTCAAGACTCCCGGGAGACGCTTGCTATCCTAGATTCGCTAGATACCGGAAATCCTCTTACCGGAATGCAGTTAGACATTAAAATCAGCTTGGCTGTTATGGAACTTTTTGTCGGTCTCGCGCCAGCAATGAAGGGAGAAACATTCCCTGGGTCCGCGAATCGATTAAATTTTACGATTCGAGAACCCTTAGGAGTAGTCGCAAGAATAATCCCCTTTAACCACCCGCTGATGTTCGTTTGTATAAAGAGTGTCGCCCCTCTAATTGCCGGTAATACACTAATCATTAAGCCCTCAGAGGCCACTCCGTTGTCTTCATTAAGAATTGCTGAAATAGTGGCTCAAATATTTCCACCTGGCGTATTCAACATCATAAATGGCGATAAATCAGTAGGGAGTGCGCTTGCTCGCCATCCTTCGGTGAGAAATGTTAGCTTGGTAGGCAGCATTGAAACTGGTGAGGCGGTGTTAAGAGATGCTTCTAATTCAATTAAATCAACACTTCTTGAGTTAGGAGGTAAAAATCCTTTAATCGTTTGCAAAGACACAGATATTAATTTTGCAGCAGAACAATCTGTTAAAGGAATGAACTTAACTTGGACGGCTGGCCAATCCTGCGGATCAACCAGCCGGCTGCTGGTTCATGCTTCTCATTACGACGCATTGGTAGACGAGGTAACCCAGCGGTTCGAAACCATCAAACTGGGTATGCCAGTGCACGCTGAAACCCAGATGGGTTGCTTGACTACACGCATGCAATTCGACAAGGTCAAGGACTATCTAGAAATCGGGAGACAAGAAGGAGGGAGGATGACCACTGGTGGCATTCCTGATCACTCGCCCCATTCATCCGGCTTATTCGTTAAGCCAACTATTTTTGCTGACGTCACTCCCAAAATGCGAATAGCCCGAGAGGAGATATTTGGCCCTGTACTCTCCATCTTGAAGTGGCAAACTGAATCAGAACTGCTTGAAATGGTGAATTCATTGAGGTTTGGCCTGACAGCTGGTGTGATCACCAACGATATCAACCAAGGATTGCGGTTAACAAAAAAAATTGAGGCTGGCTACGTTTGGATCAATAACTCCAGTGATCACTATCCCGGCGTTCCTTTTGGAGGCTATAAAAGCTCAGGGCTGGGGCGTGAGGAGTGCTTAGAAGAATTATTCGAGTTCACTCAATTAAAAGCTATTAATATCACTATAAGAGAATAGCTAAATTTACCTTTTATAAACGGCAAATCTACAGGCGTTCTCGATAATTGAATGGTGGAGCTAGGCGGGATCGAACCGCCGACCTCTGCAATGCCATTGCAGCGCTCTCCCAGCTGAGCTATAGCCCCGTTAAAGAGGACGCGAAGATTAGTTGTCATTCTGCTTGGTGTCAATGGCTCGCAACGCTTCATGGTAACTTTTCTCGAGCACTTTTAAACCCTTCTTCGAAACACCTCCCAGAAGTTCGATTGCCGAACGCGCTCGCGCTCGCGATCGGTCTGGGCCCAGTAACTCAGCCAGATCAAACGCACTGATCGCTTGGTGAGATCCGCTGAGAACTAGAAAAATCAGGGGCATCACGTCTTTGAGCTTGATTTCGAAAGCGCTGGCCACCCAACGAATTTCAGCCTCCACCGAGGCCCTATTCCATGCCTGAATGGACTCGAATCGCCAAACTAAAAAGTGAAGTAGCTTCACTGACTGATCTTGCCCCAGAGAAAGCGCGTTCAGCACTTCTAGACTCAGCGGCACATCCTTTACCCACATTGGATTAAGCCAGTTGCTGGCCTCTGAAAACAAATCAATACGTGACCGCAAGTGCGGCAAGGTCTGCTTAAAAAATCCTGGGGAGCACATCCACTGCATCAGACGAGAAACGTATTCCTCATCACTCAGAGCGTGCCTGAGCCATTGGCCGTTTAACCAAGTCAATTTCTCAAGGTCAAAAATTGGCCCGCCCAAAGACACCCTATCAATATTAAAAGCATCGACCATCTCATCCAGACTGAATTGCTCACGCTCGTCTGGCATGGACCACCCCATCCTACCCAGATAATTCAGAACTGTTTCCGGAAGGTATCCCTGGTCTCTATAGAATAAAATCGACGTTGGATTTTTCCGTTTACTCAATTTCGACTGATCAGGGTTTCTAAGTAATGGGAGATGGCAGAGCTCAGGCATCTCCCAACCAAAGTACTGGTAAAGCAATTGATGTTTAGGAGCAGAGGGAATCCACTCTTCACCTCTGATGACATGACTAATCTTCATCAAGTGATCATCGACGACATTCGCCAGGTGGTAAGTCGGCAAACCATCCGCTTTCATCAAGACCTGCATGTCCACCTGAGCCCATGGGATTTGAATTACCCCCCGCAGACGATCAGTGATAGTGCACTCACCCTCCGACGGGACATGCATTCGAATGACATAGGAAGTCTTTGAATGTAATTTCGCTGACACTTCGTCGTCAGTCAGATGAGTGCACCGCCCATCGTAGCAGGGGGTCTGCTTGGCAGCTATTTGCTCAGCTCGCATCGTATCCAGATCTTCGGGCGAACAAAAACAATAGAACGCGTTTCCGGCAACGACGAGCTGCTGACAGTGGCTTTCGTAGATCGCCTGACGCTCGCTTTGCCGGTACGGACCATACTCACCATGGCAGTCGGGGCCCTCATCCCAGCTCAGCCCAGTCCAACGCAAGGCATCTAAAATTTTTCGTTCAGACTCTGCAGTAGATCGTTTTTGGTCAGTATCTTCAATGCGAAGAATAAATTGGCCCCCGTGTTGTTTAGCAAAAGCGTAATTAAATAAAGCGACATAAGCGGTACCAACATGAGGATCACCTGTCGGCGAGGGTGCTATGCGGGTACGAACAGTCATTAAATCCTCCAATAAGACAGAGAGTATAACGCCTGACGCGGGCCGTGATAACTTTAGATCTTGTTTTGATGTGTGTTCGTACTCGACAATCAAAAATGATCCAATGTGTTTTCGTTCGGAACACACACGCATCGTTTTAGTCTCATAAGAGGCGGTTATTTCGTGTGCATCACTTTAATGTCTTATCGATCCCGTCAAGACCAAATAGGGTCTTCGACTGAACCGGTAATACTGGTTGATAATAGATGTTACCTTTCCATAACGCCGCATATTCCCTATCCTCTGCAGATGACTGCTCCAACACACAGCTTTTCAACAGCTCCAATGATGAAGTGTACTGACCATCATTGGAGAATGTTTGCTCGTACCTTGACTAAACAGGCGTTGCTTTACACTGAAATGTTAACGGCACCTGCTCTAATACACGGAAATATCGAGCAACTAACAGAGCATTCAGAAGCCGAGTATCCGCTAGCGCTTCAAATGGGGGGGTCAAACCCGGATGAGTTATTCGAAGCCACAAACTTGGTCAAGAATCTCGGGTTTTGCGAAATCAATCTAAACCTTGGCTGTCCATCCGACCGAGTTCAATCTGGATTTTTTGGCGCTGCTTTGATGGCTGATCCGGGCAGGGTTTCGGAGTGCCTGACTGCCATGCAAAATGCAGCCGGGTCAGCTGGGCCTAAAGTAACGGCCAAGATACGCCTGGGTATTGATGACCAGTCGGTATATGAGACTCTCCCAGCCTTTGTGGAAATGCTAAACAGCATAAATATCAAACATGTAATTATTCATGCGCGCAGAGCAATTCTTGGAGGGTTATCCCCCAAACAAAATAGAGACATACCACCCCTTGATTATTCCCTTGTCTATTTAATCAAAAGACAATTTCCCGGGATGGAAGTAGTCCTTAATGGGGGATTAAAAACAGTATCGGGTTGTATCCAACATTTAAAAGAGCTCGACGGCGTTATGATGGGCCGCTCAGCATATCGAGCACCGCAGGAACTACTCCAGGTCGACCGACTCATTTTTGGCCACCAGCCGCCCCATGGAACAGCATTTGAAGCAGTCAACGCTTACCGGCCTTATGTTGAGGAGGTACTTTTAAAAGGCTTCCCCTTAAAGCACGTGACAAGGCATTTAGTAGGCCTCTATAACGATGTGCCAGGAGCTCGGCAATTTCGACGCGTCCTAAGTGAGCGGGCTCATTTGCCAAGAGCAAACTGGACCGTTGTTAAGGATGCCCTTTCAATGATTCCGAACGTAGAAACGATGTGACAGTCCCAACAGACTAATTCAATAAATTATACTGATCATAGACGCGGCAACACGCAGCCATGAGACACAAGCCAACCAGTGATATTAGATCATCGATGCGACAACTTTTTTGGCGATAACCTTTTAAAATAATGTTAGATATTGATTCTTAAAAAGACTTAGTTTAACTCGGTTCGCAACCCTAGTCGCTTGGTCTTCCCCGGCCAGAAAAAATACAGGTAGTCACTCCGAACTCGATGAATCGTCCAAAAATGGATCGTCCAAAAATAAATCAACCACAATACCGTCATTGATTTCATACCGACGCCTCTGTTCATAAGCACTCCGCAAAAGGACATAGGGATCACCCAGCGACTGCGGCTCTATACCAAGTAACTGCGCTCGAGTTTCCACGCCTTGAACGATTAAGAGCTCGGTCACACCAACTTCAGCCTGCCAACTGATCGGATTCAGCGGTCGATCACCAATGCGCCCGCCCAGGTCACGCAGGTTACTTGGCCCTAAAAGCGGCAGCACCATATAAGGACCGGAGCCAACTCCCCAGTACGCGAGCGTTTGACCAAGATCTTCGTTCTCTTGCTCAAGACCCATCGCTCCGGCCACATCAAAAAGGCCAAATACTCCAAAGGTTGTATTAAATATGAATCGCGTGAGTGATCGAACAGCCTTATCTGGCTTAGCCTGCAAGGCTGAATTCACTATGGTATTAGGCTCGCCTAAGTTATTAAAAAAGTTACCCAAGCCCTTCCTAATTAGGGCTGGGGTAACCGCCTCATAACTTTCAGCGACGGGCTTTAAGAAATACGTGTCAGCTCGCACATTAAATGAGAATACAGCTCGATTCCAACCCTCAAACCGATCGTTAACGATTGCTGTCTCACCAAAAACCGGAGCGCAAAATAAAATGATGATCACGCAAATAATACGAATCATAATCTTCGATAATCCTTCAGGACAGTTGATATCCGTTTGAACGACACCTTCTCTCGGCTCTTCAACGTCTGCGCAAAACAGAGTACGCGAAACTCCTCAATTTGCCACCTTAAATCGACTAATATCGGATCCTGCTTTTCCCAATCCTTAGGCAATGTAGGCCAAAATCTTTTCAATTGGTCCTCAAGCTGCTCTACTTCTTTTTGCCATTGAGCATCAAGCAATAAACGTGACTGTAGTTTTTCTAGTCGAATGTCAATCGCTTCCACATAACGATCAAGGTCAATCATTCGACCAGGAGGAGTATCCTTTAACACATCTTCGATAAGTGCCCCCAGATGTGTTCGCATCGATCCAATCGGGATAAGCCATGCCGCAGGAATTTTTCCAGCTAACGTCGTCTTTAAACGACGAGCTCTGCTCGCGGCTGACTCCAGAGACCTTGCAATTTTTAGAGTTTGCTCAACCAATCGCTCCCTGACATTCCCTTTAGCCGCCAAAAATTCATTTTCCGATAAAATATCATCGATATTCTCGCTACAGGATTGAACCAAAAGCCGCTTAAATAGGGATGAGTCGCCATTCCTCTGACAAACAGCAACCAACGCATGTTGGTAGACTTGCTCCTTCGCCTCAAGAAACCGAAAAAGATCGGTTGACCGTTCAACTAAAAGCTGGGAAACAGCCTCTCTATGCCTGACCCTGGCCTCTTTCGGATCAAATAATTTCGATAAGCTTACTTGGTTATCAATTAGCACAAACCGCTCGTATTGCTTCATTCCAATGCCTCCCGCATCGGAATACATCTCTTTTTCAAGAATCAAACGGCTTGGCCAATCGATATAAATTTGTGATGGCTCACTAACTACTGTCGCATCAGCCTCTGAAGCCAATCGCCGCTGTAAAGCCAGTAAATCGCGACCCGCATCCATAACCAGTCCCTGATCATCCAATACTTCGATCCGAATTTTTAGCCGATCGTCCAGAGACTGCTTAACCCAGACATCAGGATCAATTACCACACCCACTTTTTTAGTTACGCAACGTGAAACAGCAGCGGACAAGGACTCGCGCTGATCTTCTATAATTGGCAGAATCTCAGCCACAAAATCAGGTATCGGCACCAAGTGACGACGAATTGATTTCGGTAATCCTCGAATCATAGCCTCCACCTTTTCTCCCACAGCGCCTGGCACCGTCCACTCTAGGCTTTCAGGCGTCAATTGCATCAAGGCCGCGATAGGCACCTGGGCGGTTATGCCATCCCGCTCGCGGCCAGGTGCGAACTGATAGTTTGCCGGGACCGTCAAATGACCAAGCGAGACTTGCGCAGGAAAATGGGTTGTATCCAGACTATCCTCAACATTGATTTTAAGATCATCAAGCGTCAAAAATAAGTCAGATTTCTCAATCTCGCTGGCTGTCTTCCACCAGTTTTCAAGCGACCGTATATCTACTATATCTTCAGGTATTCGATATTCGAACCATCCCACCATCTGGTCGGGACTTGCCACCAAATCGACGCGTCTAAGCTTAGCTTCAATTTCAGAGGCTTCAGAGAACTTGGCTTGATTGTGACTTATGAACGGTAAGCGAGTTTTTATGTGGCCTGCAATTAAACCTTCCGAAATCATCAGGCGTCTCGACAAATTTGAATCCACAGACGAATAGCCCACGGTTTCACGCTCTATAATCGGCAACCCAAAAAGCCGAGTCGCGCGATAACAAACAGCTCGACCTTGTTTTTTTGACCACACTGGCTCTGCATAGCTGTACTTTACTAATCGAGGAACCGCCGATACTATCCAGCGAGGCTCAATAACAGCGACTGTCCGCGCCACCACCCGATGAGTTTCAACCAACTCCGCAGCCATCACCCATTGTGCTCTGCCTCGCAATAGATTTTTTGCGATTCGAAAGCGTCGATTACGAACACCCAGATAATCCTGTTCCTCACGTCTTCCGATCTGACTTGCTAAACCTGTAAGTAAAGCAATATGAAAAGCTGCCCGATCCAGCTCATCAGAGCTAGGTGCATGTCTTTGCCCACGAAAGTTCAGTAGTATTTGTCGGTGAATTTCGCGCCATTCACGCAGGCGATTATAATTCACATGCTCAGTCTGACACCATTGTCGGAACTTTGAATTCGACAGCTCCTCGCGTGCCGCCTCAACTCGATTCCAAAGATTAAGAAGAGTAACAAACTGACTTGATTCGTCTTCGACAAGCTCATTTGCAAATAATGATTCTCTTGGATCCTGAATTGATAGACCCGATGCGACGATGCTAACCTCCCAAAAAACTTTACGGGTGACTGCATCAATCAAGATTCTACCAATTCGCGGATCTAGAGGAATGCCTGCAACCTGTTTCCCAAGCGGTGTGAGTCTTCCCTTAGGGGTCAGCAAATCAAGTTCTCTAAGCTGACTGACTCCATCGCGAATGAGCTGCACTTCCGGCGGATCTACAAAAGGGAATGTTTGCGGGTCGCCAAGATTCAGATCTAAGCATTGCAGAACCACAGACGCCAGATTTGTTCTTAAGATTTCAGGATCAGTAAAACAGGATCGTGCCTCATAGTCGGCTTGATCATATAATCGGATTGCGATCCCGGGCTCCGTCCGACCACATCGACCAGATCGCTGGTTTGCACTTGCCTGACTAATTGGCTCGATTGGTAATCGTTGGATCCGGCTGCGCGGCGAATACCGAGTGATTCGAGCCAAGCCTGAATCAATTACATACCGAATTCCCGGAACAGTGAGGGATGTTTCGGCAACGTTAGTTGCTAACACGATCCGCTGGATCCCTTGGCCTGAAGGATGAAATATCCTCGCCTGTTCCTTTGAGCCTAGTCGTCCGTATAGCGGCAACACATCCAAACGTTCGATCGCAGCCTGTCGGAGATACTGTGAGACATCACGAATTTCTCGTTCGCCAGGTAAAAATACTAGAATATCGCCCAATATTTGACTTTTTTCTCTATCGATCGCACGCAGGTCAAACAGAGCCTTCTGAATCGCCTGAGCCAGCCGGGGGGCCTCTAGCTTAGACGCGTCAAAGTTGTCCATCGGATGATACTGTATCTCGACTGGGTAGGTTCTACCTGAAACTTGAATGACCGGCGCATCTGCAAAATGGGCACTAAACTTTTCGTAATTAATCGTGGCCGAGGTTACGATCACTTTAAGGTCCGGCCTTTGATTCAATATAGTTTTCAGAATTCCTAGTAAGAAATCAATATTCAAACTTCGCTCGTGTGCCTCGTCGATGATGACAGTGTCGTAGCACTCAAGTAAGCGATCATTCCGAAACTCAGCGAGTAGCAAACCGTCTGTAACCAACTTGATCGGCGTACTATCTTGCACTTGTCGCTCAAAACGGACTTGGTAACCACAGAGTTCACCCAGCGGCGTATGAAGCTCATCCGCAATTCTTGCAGCAACCGACCGCGCTGCAAGTCGGCGCGGTTGTGTATGTACGATCTGCTTATGGCGGCCAAAACCCATTTTGAGACAAAGTTTTGGTAACTGCGTAGTCTTCCCTGAACCTGTTTCACCAACCACAATAACAACTTGGTGGGCGATCAATGCAGCCTCTATCTTCTCAAGTGCATCAGTAACAGGCAGATCAGGAAACTCAAGCACGAGAGGGTCCTGATCTGGCTGACGGGGGTGAGGTATTTCACAGATAAATGACGACAAAACATTCTCGCTTATAGGGCCCAGTGAAAACTGAACGATTCGATATAAAAAATCAACTCACAACTTTTTTAGAATCTCGATTTATGTAACCCCCAAAAGACACCTGCGGGTTGGTTTAATGAACAGACCAAGTGCAATTAATGAAACCATCCTTTTTAGATACATCAATATATCTTTGCGACCACCTGACGCTAATGAGCCAGAACGAGTTCAACTGCTCAATTCAGCTGGCCAACGACACGCTCGACCCAGTGATTCGCAGTTGCATTAAAAAGGATTTAACGTCGCTATGTTCCCCGAAGGCACTTCGACCGATAGCTTGTCAGTCCTACCTTTTAAAAGGTCACTATTCGAACGATCCAGACAGGCAAGTGCTTACATTCAACCGGCAAGTTTAATTTATCGAGATCATCAGGCCGGCCAGATCACTGATAAAGATCGACAATTTCATACCCGGGGGACCGACGCACCTTTCTTCAATCATTTTCCAAATCTAATCCTCAGGCCAGGCGTCTTGGTAGAGGTCTGGATCAGAGAATCTATCTCCTCGCAGAAGAACCGAAAGCAACTCACTCAGATTGCTCAGTCTCGCATTCATGCACCCATAAGACATCGCGTTGATCGACAGTTTCTATGATTCAATCGTACAGAAAGCTATTGCATGAGTCCGCTCATCACTCAAACTAAGGTGGACACGATACGTTAAGCATTCTTGTAAAACAGGATTCTCTGCATTGAACACCATTTCAGGCTTGCCAAACGCATCATGCTGAACCGTTAGATCCTGGAAACCAAAGCCTCTACCAATTCCAGTTCCTAAGGCTTTTGAGAAGGCTTCCTTTGCAGCAAAACGCTTAGCCAGCATTAGGGCTCTTTTATTTTTATTGATTCCATCGTACTCCGTGCGTTCGACCTTACTCAAAACCCGGTTCGGAAAAGCTTCCTCCCAACGAGTAAGCAAGCCAATGACGCGCTGAATTTCACAAAGGTCAACCCCGATACCAATAATCATCGACACGCTCGATCCATGATCTCCCGAAATTCTACAACTGCACTCGGCAAACCAACTAACAAAGCATGTGCTACCAAACTGTGGCCGATATTTAATTCATTCATTCCATTAATAGAAGCCACAGGGCCCACATTTCTCCTGGTAAGCCCATGGCCGGCATTCACCGTCAAGCCCAAACTCTGTGCAAAACGACTCGCATTATCTAAACGAGACAGCTCGTTGCTCTGCTCCTCTGCAGATGTCGCATTAGCATATTCTCCTGTATGCAACTCAATCACCGGGACGCCTAAATCGTGCGCAGCTTGAATTTGACCATTATCAGCATCAATAAACAGACTCACTTCAATTCCAGCAT
>CAZFNA010000047.1:0-14649 GCA_964520465.1 uncultured Pseudomonadales bacterium
CGCCCTATAACAAGGTAGTCAGACCCATAAGCAATTGCCTCTTTTGGCGTCACGACTCGCATTTGATCATTAGACTGAGACCAACTTGGACGAACCCCGGGAGTGACTAAACAAAATTCGTTACCACAATCCTGTCGTAACCGACGTGCTTCTTGACCAGAACAAACAACACCATCTAACCCTGCAGCCTGAGCTTGACTTGCTAAGCTGTCAACTTGATCTTCAAGTGACCGATTAACTCCCATATTTCGGAGTGAAATCTCTGTCATGCTTGTTAGGACAGTCACACCGACTAGCTTCGGACGATTGGTTTCAACGTCAATCGCTTCACGCGCCGCTTGCATCATCTCAGTCCCGCCCAAACAATGAACATTCAACATCCACACGCCCCAACGAGCAGCTGCGCGTACTGCTTTTGCGCAAGTGCTTGGGATATCGTGAAATTTCAGATCTAGAAATACTTCGAGACCTTCCTTATGGCAAATTTCAATGGCGGCAGGACCAAGAGATGTGAAGAGCTCTTTACCGATTTTTACACGACAATGGGTAGCACTAATTTGCGCAACCAACTTCCTCAGTTCTGATGAAGTATGCACATCAAGCGCTACGATAATTCGTGGATCACTCACTCTATCGATTTCTATTTTTCTAGGATGTATGATGCGATGAATGCTAGAGTAATTCCAGTCACAATACCAATAAAAAACGTTACGATTATAACCACGGCGAGGCTAGTTGGAGGCACCTCCAACCAAACTAGATTTAGAACAACCGGATCAGAATTAAAGAGGTAAAGAATGCAACCAGTCACAAAAATGATCAATACCCAAAGCAATGTGACCAATCGTTTTATCAGTCTCATACATCCTGACAATCAAGAAAAGATTTATTCACATCCTCACGCAATTCCTTCCCAGGCTTAAAATGTGGCACCGCTTTAGAGTCTAGTACAACAGACTCACCAGTTTTGGGATTACGACCAACTCGCGCTTTGCGTTTATGGAGAGAAAAAGATCCAAAACCCCTCAGTTCAACCCGGCCACCATTAACCAATTGGCTACTAATTCTATTAAAAATGGCTTTTACCGCCAATTCGATATCTTTTGGGGGTAACGTTGGGTAGCGGGCGGCTATGCGTTCTATCAGAACGGATTTTGTAATACCTGTCATATGACTTTCCGATGCTGGGCCCGATTCAGTCGGGCCCGAGTTGCCGAACTACTCTCGACCTTCCATTTGAGCTTTTATTAGCTCACCAATAGTTGTAGGACCAACTTCATCTTCTTCAGTGGGAGCTTCGTTAAGATTACGCATTACTTCCTTCTCTTCCGCTTCTTCCATTGCACGGATAGATAATGAAATATTCCGCGTTTTCTTGTCTACATTCTGAATCTTAGCTTCAACCTTATCCCCGATATTCAAAATGGATCGCGCATCTTCAACACGATCACGAGATAATTCGGAGGCTTTGAGAGTTGCTATTACGCCGTCACCAAGATCAATAGTCGCTTGCTTAGCATCAATTTCAGTAACCGTACCCGTTACGATAGCTCCCTTCTCAGTACCTCCTATGAGGCCTCCCATCGGATCTGCTTCAAGTTGTTTAACGCCCAAAGAAATGCGCTCTCGCTCTGGATCGACGGCGAGAATAACTGCCTCAAGATCTTCGCCTTTCTTAAAATTACGCACAGCCACTTCACCCGTCTCAGTCCACGAGAGGTCAGATAAATGGATCAGCCCATCAATTCCGCCATCTAGCCCAATGAAAACGCCAAAGTCAGTAATGGACTTAATCGGGCCAGAAACTTTTCCGCCTTTTGCGTGGGTGGCTGAGAAGGCTTCCCAAGGATTTACTTTACATTGCTTTATACCCAAGGAAATACGGCGACGCTCCTCGTCAATATCGAGCACCATTACTTCAAGTTCATCGCCAAGTGAAACTATCTTGGAAGGATGAACATTTTTGTTAGTCCAATCCATCTCAGACACGTGAACTAAACCTTCAACTCCCTCTTCAATTTCAGCAAAACAGCCGTAATCGGTTAGGTTGGTGATACGCGCGTTAACGCGAGTGTTCACGGGATAACGATTCTTAATTTGAATCCATGGATCTTCACCAAGTTGTTTTAGCCCAAGGGACACTCGATTCCGCTCGCGATCAAACTTCAGGACTTTAACGTCAACTTCATCCCCTACACCGACCACTTCGGATGGATGCTTGATCCGTTTCCACGACATATCAGTGATATGCAGCAAGCCATCTACGCCACCTAAATCGACAAAAGCACCATAATCAGTAAGATTCTTCACAATCCCTTTGACAGACTGACCTTCAATCAGATTCTCAAGAAGCGCTTCACGCTCCTCTGAATTCTCCTGTTCAAGCACTGCTCTGCGTGAAACAACAACATTATTACGGCGCTGGTCAAGTTTAATCACCTTAAACTCAAGATCTTTTCCTTCAAGATGAGCAACGTCTCGAACCGGACGAACATCGACTAAAGATCCTGGCAAGAATGCTCTGATACCAGCTAAATCGACAGTAAAGCCGCCTTTTACTTTGCCATTGATAATCCCGTTGACCACAGCATTATCCTCATGTGACTTCTCTAGATCGATCCACACTTCGGCGCGCTTGGCTTTCTCTCGCGATAAGCGCGTGGCTCCAAAACCGTCTTCGACGGCTTCCAAAGCAACTTTAACAGAATCACCGATCGCAATAGAAAGTTCACCAGCTTCGTCTAAAAACTGAGATCTCGGGATTGCTCCCTCTGATTTTAGTCCTGCGTGCACAACAACAAAGTCTGGTTCAATGGCGATTACGGTTGCATCAACTATAGCTCCCGGTGTCATGTCAATTTCAGTAAGGCTCTGCTCAAAAAGTTCTGCGAATGTTTCGCTCATTCAAATGTCCTATTTTTTCGGCTTCGTGCCGTCCGCATGATCAGCCCATGTGGAGTTGGTTTCCTAATTTAAGTGCGCTTTGACGCTGATGTCGTCACTCAAATCTCATATTGCCCGCACTAATCCAGCTGACTGGCACAGGCTCCTAACATCTGCAAACACATCCGCAGCTGTTTTATCTGAACTATCAATTATGTAGGCATCGTAGGCCGGCATCAACGGAGCTAACTTACGCCCTCGATCTCTAACGTCTCGAATTTCTAGGTCACGTAGTATAGCGGAACGGTCAACTGTTTGACCAGACTCAATTAATTCCTGATAACGCCGCTCAGTCCGAATCTCTAAACTCGCGTCTAAAAAAATCTTTAGATCAGCATCTGGAAACACAATAGTTCCAAGATCTCGTCCATCACCTACTAGCCCTGGTGCTTTCCCTTGTCGGCGCTGTAATGCCATTAGAGCAACTCGGACTGGCTTATGTAGTGCAATCTGACTCGCTGCATCGGCTACTATTTGTGTTCGAAGTTTCTTACCTATCGACTCACCATTAAGCACAATATCCGAATAAGTTTTATTAAAAGGAAACTCAAGATCGAGTGAGTCAGCCAATTTAACCAACGCATTGGTATCATCGAAGAGTAGATTTTGCTCTATGGCGGCTAACCCAAGAATGCGATAAATCGCTCCGGAATCCAGTAAATTAAAGCAAAGTTCCCCAGCAATAAAACGAGCCAAAGTTCCCTTTCCAGAGCCGCTCGGACCATCTATTGTAACGACTGGCACCATTTAATTAGGTACCCTTAAATTGAAACCCACTCCACGCGCCAAGCCCACAAAATTTGGAAAACTAGTGGCTACGTTAACGCATTCATTTACAGTAACAGTTCCTCGACTCATCAAACCTGCAACACTCAAAGCCATAGCGATTCGATGATCCTCATGCGCCTCAACAACCCCTCCAGAGAAGCGAAAATCTGGACCGCCCCCACAAATAACTGCCCCATCGGGTGTTCCTTCAATTGAACCACCAAGCGTGATCAAGCCATTCACCATACTCTGGATACGGTCTGATTCCTTCACTCGCAGTTCTTCCGCTCCGGTCACCCGCGTCCGTCCCTCGGCAATGCAGGCTGCTACAAATAAAATAGGAAATTCATCAATTGCTAATGGAACTAGACCTTCTGGCACATCAATTCCTTTGAGGGGAGCATATCGAACACGTAAATCCGCCACTGGCTCACCACCAACCTTCCGTACATTTAACTCTTCAATATTAGCACCCATGAGTTTCAATATTTTTAAAACTCCGACCCTCGTTGGATTGATTCCCACGTGAGAGATCAGAAGATCCGATTCAGGTACGATCGATGCTGCAACCAAAAAAAATGCGGCAGACGAAATATCTGATGGCACGTCAATATGGCATGCGCTCAAACGCCCGCCGCCGACCAAACGCAATCTTGCATTATCTCGTTCAACAGCATAACCGAAACCTTGCAACATCCGCTCAGTATGATCCCGAGTGCGTGCCGGCTCTGTCACACTTGTCTCGCCATGGGCAAATAGTCCAGCCAATAAAAAAGCTGACTTAACTTGAGCACTCGCAATTTGGAGATCAGCGTGACAACCATTTAAGGTCCGCCCTCCTTTAATACGTAGTGGAGGCGTTCCATCCGGTTGAGTCTCAACGACGCCCCCTAGTGCAGAAAGCGGCTCACTTACGCGCTGCATTGGACGCCGAGATAGGGATTCATCACCAGTCAGCTCAGAATCAAATGACTGACCCGCTAAAATACCGGCTATAAGCCGCATCGATGTACCTGAATTTCCCATATATAATGGCGCTACAGGCGCCTTCAGACCATCTCTGCCCACACCATGAATGGTGACGCGACCTTCAACAGGGCCGTCAATTTGCACGCCCATATCACGAAATGCTTGAACAGTTGCAATAGCATCCTCACCCTCTAAAAAACCATCAACTGTGGTCACGCCATCAGCGAGTGCACCCAACATAATTGAACGATGAGAAATTGACTTATCACCAGGGACTCGAATCTCTCCACAGATCCCATGGTTTGCTTGGGTTATGGAAAATACAGAAGGATGGGGGTTCGTCACTGGATCAACTCCTTGATCAGCTAAAGAGGAAAATAATTTTCTAGCAGCACGTGCGCGCTCAAAATTATGCATTACCCATTCATCATCACTAATCGCGATGGCATGACGCATCTGATTCAGTCGATCGTTAAACCTATCAATTCCCCCCAAAATTGCATCTCGATTGGCGATAGTAATATCGCGCCACATCAGCGGATCGCTCGCCGCAATGCGCGTGAAATCACGGAATCCTCCAGCAGCATAGCGAAAAATTTCTAAATGCTCATCATCGTCAGATAGGATATTAACCAGATTAAATGCAAGAACGTGCGGTAAGTGACTGGTCAATGCAAGTACTTCATCATGGCGTAATGCATCCATGGTCGAGACAGAAGCCCCCTGTAATTCCCAAAAGAGAGTCACATCGGCTAAGGCTATAGGTGACGTATTATGATTCGGCGTTAGAATTACTTGATGATTGACATATAAGTCCTGATTTGCCGAATCCACACCGCTTTGCTCGCTTCCTGCAATCGGATGGCCTGGGACAAACCAAGGTGGGAGCTCACCAAGAATTGATTCAACATCAAGAATCACACTCCCTTTAGTTGAGCCGGCATCAGTAACAATAGTCGCTTCATCACGTACTTTAGCAATTTCTTCAAACACTGTCCTAAACTGTCCCACCGGGACAGCGATAAAAACTAAGTTCGCTCCGAGTATGGTCTCAGCAATAGTGCGACAACTCTTATCAATTAGTCCTTTAGCAAGCGCTTGTTCACGTGTGGCCTGAGTACGGGAATAACCCCAAAGCTCCCAACTATCTGACCGTCTCTTAATAGCTGCGCAAGTAGAGGCTCCGATCAATCCTAGACCGATGATCGCCAAACGCTTCATATAACAGCTCGTGGATAAGACCCAAGAATTTTTAGGTCTGCGGAGTGCGCCCTGATGTCATCCAAGAAAAATTTCATCGACTCTTCGTTGACGTGACCCTTGAAGTCAATAAAGAAACGATACGACCATATACCAGTATGCGACGGCCTTGATTCCAATCGCGTCATATCAATTCCATGTCTTTCGAACGGCTCAAGTAATCGATACAAGGCACCTGGTTCATTTTTCACAGAAACAATCAGCGATGTCTTGTCCCTTCCAGACGGCTTAGTAAATTGCCGGCCGATCACTAAAAATCTTGTGGTATTATCCACCCGATCTTCTATTGGACCTGCAATCAAGGACAATTGATAAGTCTCAGCTGCTCTTTCGCCTGCGACTGCGGCAACTCCTTTATCTGGATCTGATTCCGCGACCAATTTCGCCGCCTCTGCATTTGAGGAAACTGATTTTCTCTCGGCACTAGGCAGATTGATATCAAGCCACAAACGACATTGGGACAGGCTTTGCTGATGTGAATAGACAGTACGAATTGAATCTAAATCAACACCCGGTTTAGCCATCAAAACTTGATTAATTCGCATCTCAACTTCACCGCATATCATCAGAGATGAGTTAAGAAAACATTCAAGAGTATGCGTCACCATGCCCTCAGTTGAGTTCTCGATAGGAACAACGCCGTAATCTAACTTACCGGCATCAACGTCACGAAAAACCTCATGGATTTCAGTAAGTGCTCTCGCATCGATAGCATGCCCAAAATGTTTTAACGCCGCGGCTTCTGTAAACGTTCCGAGCGGCCCAAGATATCCAA
Organism: uncultured Pseudomonadales bacterium; assembly: GCA_964520465.1. Classification (GTDB taxonomy): domain Bacteria; phylum Pseudomonadota; class Gammaproteobacteria; order Pseudomonadales; family Litorivicinaceae; genus HIMB30. The sequence goes on from CAZFNA010000047.1 coordinate 6,716, forward strand.
CGGACAATGGACGCTCCAAAGCCAGACAGCCTGACATGATCTCTCGAAAGATACGTGCCACCTCTTCTTTTGGGAGTGGCCCCTCATTTCGCTTCATCACATCTGATAGAATCTGAGCTTCTCTCTCTGGCCTATAATAGACAGGGACCTCGCCAGTAGCGACGATCTCCGCTTGCTTTACAGTAGCAACGCGCATCGCACATTTAGCCCTGGAATTAATCAACTTTTGAATCTGTCGATCTATAGCGTCAATTTCCTCGCGAATTATTAAAAGCTCGGGATTAACACTCACACTGCAGTCCTCTCAAACTCCTGCATAAATACTCTCCGTGTATTCAATACGGATCGGCGCATTAAATCGTATTTCTGCAATTTCGACCCAGCGAAGAATTGCTTTGTCGCCACGAAGATAAAACATCACAACAATTCCGATATCTACAAGTTCTATTTGCAACCTACCAAGAGCTGGACACCAAAAAATAGCTTGCATCAACTCAAAATTAATCCACAGACTCATCATTGATCTCCAAATCCGAATCCTGCGGGACCACAACTATCGCATTCTCTTCAAGCGCAGAGTCCGAAGGCTCAGACACTGCATCGACACGAACTAACTGCTCCCCTGCGGTTAGTCCTATCAAAGTCACCCCTTGAGTATTTCGTCCCAAAACGGAAATATATTGGCAAGGAGTTCGAACCATTGTGCCACCGTTGGTTATAAGCAGTAGGTCATCGTCATCAGTCACCTGAGCTGCTCCGACTACTATCCCGTTACGATCTGATGTCTGAATACCAATGACGCCCATCGCCCCGCGGCCCTTTGTAGGAAATTCACTCACCATTGTCCGCTTGCCATATCCATTTTTGCATGCCAGCAACAATGTCGCCTCGTCAACAGCCACTATCATTGCAACCACAGATTCACCAATCTGTTTTAAACGAATACCCCTGACACCGCGTGCTGTGCGGCCCATCGGACGCACTTCTGCCTCATCAAAGCGAGTGACCTTACCATTAGAGTTCACCAGAATAATGTCGCGAGTCCCATCAGTAATAGAAGCACCAATTAAAGTATCATCTTCATTAAATTCAATCGCTCGAATACCCGATGCCCTAGGCCGCGCAAATCGCTCTAGCGGTACCTTTTTCACAGTCCCCCGAGCAGTCGCCATAAAGACATACCTACCCTCACCTTGATCATCTTCACCTAAGGGCAATACGGCAGTTACCCGGCCGCCAGTCTCTAGTGCATCAATCATATTCACAATGGGCTTACCACGCGCATTGCGACCCGCCTGGGGGATTTCATAGACTTTTAACCAATGCAATTGTCCCGCATCCGTAAACAACAACAGCGTGTCATGGGAATTAGCTACTAAAAGCAAGTCCACAACATCCTCTTCTTTTAAATTGGTTGCACTCTTACCTCGGCCACCGCGCCTCTGTGACTGATACAAGCCCAGCGGTTGCGTCTTCGCATAACCAGTTTTTGAAAAGGTCACAACCATATCTTCTCGTGGAATCAAATCTTCCGTGGACAGAGAAAGGTGTGATTCGAGAATTTCTGAACGGCGAGCATCGCCAAACTGATTTCGCACTAATTCCAATTCTTCACGTATGACATTCGTCAGCTTTTCAGAATCGGCCAGAATCGCCTCATGCTCAGCAATATCCTTAAGAATAGACCCATACTCTTGCAGCAATTTCTCAATTTCAAGCCCGGTCAAACGGTGCAAACGTAGATCCAAAATAGCCTGTGCTTGTTGCGGACTGAGATTATATCGGGAATCGATTAGACCATAACCGTCAGCTAAATCGTCCGGGCGGATTCCACCTGCACCAGCCCGCTCAAGCATTTTACTAACGGATCCCGGAGCCCAAGTCGTGGCAACCAGTTTTTCCTTTGCAGCCTGCGCATTATCCGATTGCTTGATTAGCTCTATAACGTCATCAATATTAGCCAGGGCAACAGCCTGGCCCTCTAAAATATGGCCGCGTTCACGCGCCTTTCTTAATTCGTAAATAGTTCTGCGGGTCACAACTTCTCGCCGGTGGCGAATAAAGCATGACAGCATATCTTTCAAATTCAGGGTCTTAGGCTGCCCATCAACAAGAGCAACCATGTTAATACCGAAACTACACTGCAATTGCGTTTGGCTAAAAAGGTTATTAACAACGACCTCAGGAGTTTCTCCACGACGAAGATCAACAACAATCCTCATTCCTTCCTTATCTGATTCGTCACGAAGTTCTGTGATTCCCTCAATTTTTTTGTCTTTTACCAGTTCCGCAATTTTCTCAATCACGCGTGCCTTGTTAACCTGATAAGGAATTTCGGTAAATACAATCGACTTCTTGTCCTCTCCTTCGAGATGAAATTTCGAACGCATGATGACCCGACCACGGCCCGTGGAATAAGCTTCACGCATGCCTTCAAGACCATTAATCAGAGCGCCAGTAGGAAAGTCAGGAGCTGGAATATATTCCATGAGATCAGAAACCGTGACTGACGGATCATCTAAGTATGCGAGGCACCCACTGATCACCTCAGTCAGATTGTGCGGAGGTATGTTAGTTGCCATGCCCACAGCTATACCAGCAGATCCATTGACCAGAAGATTAGGCGTTTTCGTTGGTAGCACTTCTGGAATTTTTTCTGTGCCGTCATAGTTAGGCACGTAATCGACAGTCTCTTTGTCAAGATCAGCAAGGAGCTCCTGCGTAATCCGCTCCATCCGAATCTCGGTATATCGCATTGCAGCCGCTCTATCACCATCTACGGAACCAAAATTACCTTGCCCGTCGATTAGGGGGTATCGCATTGAAAACGGCTGGGCCAAACGAACAATCGTATCGTAGACTGCTGAGTCGCCGTGTGGATGGTATTTACCAATTACATCACCGACAACTCGAGCCGACTTTTTATAAGCTGAATTCCAGTTGTTATTGAGCACGCTCTGCGCATAGAGGACCCTACGATGCACAGGTTTCAAACCATCCCTCACGTCCGGAAGAGCCCTTCCAACAATTACGCTCATCGCATAGTCGAGGTAACTAGTTTTCAGTTCATCTTCAATATTAATGGGTAATATTTCGCGCGCTGAATCTGCCATGGATGGTGGGCTATCCCTAGGTTATTTTTAAGGTTGTAATAGTATCATGAACAAACTAAAAACGGACTTCATTTGTGCGGAATAAAATATGCCCTGTATCATCTAAACTCGAGAGAAATAAACACCCAAAACTGGTAATTAAATGGACTACACATGACATCCTTAGTCGACCCTAAAGAAATCGCAAAATTTAATAAAATTGCACGCAATTATTGGGATCCTGAGGGACCTATGCGGGCTATCCACAAAATCAATCCTCTCCGGATAGATTTTACGGAGTCCTGTTATCCACTGCAAGACGCCTCCGTTTTAGACGTAGGATGCGGAGGCGGAATGGCTGCTGAGGCGATGGCCCGGCGTGGCTCTTTGGTAACGGCCATCGATGCCTCAGAGGCCATGATTAAAACAGCTAAGTTACATGCTGCAGAATCTGGTCTCTCGATCAACTATCTCGAGACTCATGCGGAACAATTTCTGCAAATGTCAACCAAGCAGTTTGACGTCGTGACCTGCTTTGAAATGGTTGAACACGTTCCCGACCCTCATCACACACTTACCGCACTTAGCCAACTAGTCCGGCCCGGTGGATGGCTAATCCTCTCCACTATTAATAAAACGCCAAAAGCTTATCTTGGCGCTGTAATAGCTGCGGAGTATATTTTAAAGTGGGTGCCCCGAGGAACTCATGACTACACTCGTTTTTTACGACCATCAGATATTGCTGCCAGTTTACGTCCTGCTGGCCTTGAAATCGAATATATTGAAGGCCTCACCTATCAACCATTATATCAACAATTCAAACGTACAATTGATGACATAACTATAAATTATCAGTTAGGCGCAAGGAAGGTGCATGGCGAAACTTATTGACTCGATGGTTGCCACACTAAAAAGTCTCCCTAGATTTGATGACCGCAATATTCTCGTTACCGGCGCCACCGACGGAATCGGTCGAGCACTATCATTAGCTTTAGGCAAGCGAGGCGCCACTGTAATTCTTCTCGGTCGACGAGAGGCCGCACTCGCGGAAATCTACGATCAAATTATACAGGCGGGTGGCGCAACCCCAGCCATTATTCCCTGTGATCTAGCCACTTTAACAAGTGGACAGGCGCAAGAGCTTGCTCAACATCTAAAGGATGAGCTAGGCCGACTCGACGGCCTAGCTCATTTGGCTGGTATTTTAGGTGGGCGCGAGCCCATTCAATCTCACCGCCCAACACAATGGGATCTAGCACTACAAGTCAACCTGAACTCAGCCTTTTACTTAACTCAAGCACTGTTACCCCTTTTAGAGATTTCAAGTGCTGGCCGCATTGTCTTCGCTACATCGTCTGTAGGCACGCGTATTGAAGCCTACTGGGGCGCTTATGCCGTATCTAAAGCCGGCCTTGAGATGTTTGCAGGCATTTTAAGCCAGGAGCTTGAGAATACTTCAAACACGAGAGTCTTCACCGTCAATCCGGGTGGTACTCGAACCAAAATGCGCATGGAAGCAATGCCTGGGGAAAATCCATCGACGTTGCCATCGCCAGAAATGGTCTCTGATGCATTTCTTTATGGATTAACAGAGCAGGCTGGTGAATACAGCGGCCTGCAAGTTAACGCTCGGGATCTGATGTATGCTTTGGGGACTTGGACTGCTTTATAACATCCCTAGCAGGATGCCTTAAACCCCCTCGTTTCGAAAGCCGTCTTTGGAGATCTTTTAACTCTTGAGGCGTCATTTTAGGTACAGGTACAGTAGGTAGGCCTACCAACTTACTGAGGTCATCCACCTCCTTCTGACCCATCTCCAGAAAGTGTCCTTGTTTGAGAAATGAAGGCAAAAAAATACAACCGTAGCGGACCCGCTTTAATCGGTTGACCTGAAGGCCCTGACTTTCCCAAAGTCTACGGACTTCCCGGTTCCGGCCTTCCATCAATGCAACATAAAACCAATTATTTCGTCTATCTGAATCCGCCTTAGGATGGCGTACGATGTCTGTAAATCGAGCCAATCCATCTTCAAGAATTACACCGTCCTTCAACCGTTTTATTTGATCTTCTTGAACATCACCATGAACACGGACCAGATACTCTCGGTCTACCTCATTGGATGGATGCATCAGCCTGTTGGCCAATTCCCCATCAGTTGTCAAGAGGATTAGGCCTGAAGTATTAATATCCAAACGCCCAACAGCGATCCATCGACCCTGAATAATTTTTGGCAACCTATCAAAAATTGTTGGACGCCCCTCGGGATCATTCCGCGTAGAAATCTCTCCCTCCAATTTGTGATAAGCAATTACCAATCGCAACTGTTCGAACATCTTTTCGTTAGGCACGACCTTCTTATCGAAAACTACTCGATCTCCGTTCTCTATTTTAGTTCCTAATACAGCAACCTTTCCGTTAACTAAGACCCGTCCCTGAATAATCGACGTTTCAAGAATCCTGCGAGACCCATACCCAGCTCTCGCCAAAGCTTTTTGTAATCTTTCACTCACTGCCAGCACCCATTTGATCCAATAAGTCTTTAGTTGGAGCCGAAATCAGATCTTCCGCAGTCGGTAGTTCATCAAGGGACTTCAAACCAAAATCGCTCAGAAATTGCGTAGTGGTAGCTAGTAATGCTGGCCGACCAGGAACTTCTTTTTGGCCTACTACTCTTATCCAACCACGTTCTTCAAGAGTTCTAATAATATAAGTATTCACGGCCACACCTCTAACAGCTTCAATTTCACCGCGCGTCACCGGCTGGCGATATACAATCATCGCTAGAGTCTCAAGTGTGGCTTTTGAATATTTTCCTGGCTTGTCGTCTGATAGATTTGCGATGTAGGGTGCAATCTCTTGATTAACCTGAAATCGAAAACCCCCTGCCACTTCGACGAGACGAACCGCACGTTTGGTATAATCTAACGCCAAGCTCTCCAGGGCCGCGCGCAACATTCCCTCAGTAGGTGCCTTTTGATCACCAAACAACTTTTTCATCTGGTAAATAGTCATCGCTTCTCGAGCTGAAAAAAGCGCTCCCTCCAGAATTATTTTTAGCTCAATTTCAAGCATATTCAGACTTCCGAATATAAATTTGACGACCAGGCTCAGTCTGGACACATGAAACCAACCCTTCTCGCACCAGTTCTAAAATGGCTAGAAAAGACACTACTAAACCAGCCCGGCCTTCAGCAGCAATAAACAAATCAGAAAACGTCAATTCAGGACGATCACTCAACTTCTTTAATACTTCACTCATCCGTTCTCGAATAGACAGAGGCTCCCACTCGACCTGATGTGCAGCCGATAGTTTTGTGCCCAAAAGCAAATCGCTAAACGCGATAACCAATGTCGCCAGATCGATCAAAGGCGGCGCCATGCACTCAGCATCTTCGGTTCCTTGAACCTCGACAACATAAAAATCGCGACCTATACGAGGCATCTGATCCAGTATTTCAGCAGAAAGTTTCACTTTTTCATACTCAAGCAATCTTCTAATTAGTTCAGCTCGCGGATCCACGTCCTCGTCCTCGAAGCAACCAGAATTATCCATCTTAGGAAGTAATGCTCTCGATTTAATCTCAGCAAGCATTGCTGCTATCAACAAATATTCTGCAGCAAGTTCAAATCGCATAGCCTCCAGTAATTTAATGTAGTCCATATATTGGCGTGTGATTTCAGCGACGTTAATCTGAACAATATCTAAGTTCTGTCGTCTAATCAGATACAGCAGCAAGTCCAAAGGCCCTTCAAAAGCATCCAGAATCACCTCAAGTGCATCAGGTGGAATATATAGATCTTCTGGCAGTTCAGCTATGGGACATCCCTCAACAATAGCCAACGGAAGCTCACCTTGAACTTGTGTTATCACCGGTAACTCAGACCCATCGCTTGGCGTACTTCGCTTATGGTTTGCCGGGCATCATCTTCAGCTTTTTCAGCACCCTCCAGCAAAATAGAGCGAACCATATCGGGATTTTCCTCATACGGTGCCGCCCGAGCGATAATTTGATCCTGCTCTGCAATCACTGCATCAATGACAGGTTGCTTGCACTCAAGGCAGCCAATTCCCGCACTGACACACCCCTGAGCAACCCAGTCTTTAGTTGATTGATCCGAGTAAACTTCATGAAACTGCCAAACAGGACACTTCTCTGGCGTTCCGGGATCAGACAACCTCACGCGTGCAGGATCAGTAGGCATCCGCTTCAATTTTATTGACACCGAATCGGGATCTTCTCTTAAGCTAATGGTATTACCATAAGATTTCGACATCTTTTGCCCATCCAGTCCTGGCATTCTAGCCGCACTTGTCAACAATGCTTGAGGCTCAGGAAGAATGACTTTACCCGTTCCTTCTAAGTAGCCAATAAGACGCTCCCGGTCAGCCAACGTTATATTCTGCTGCTCTTTAACTAATGCCTGAGCGCGACCTAAAGCCTCCTGATCCCCAGTTTCAAGATACGTTTTTCGCAACGAACGGTAGATTTTTGCACCTTTTTTACCCATTTTATCGCACGCTGATTCTGCCAGTTCCTTAAAATCAGGTTCGCGTCCATAGATATGATTAAACCGCCGCGCAACTTCTCGTGTAATCTCCACATGAGCGACTTGATCTGCCCCTACCGGAACATGACCCGCTCGATATAATAAAATATCTGCGCTCTGCAGAAGGGGGTATCCTAGAAATCCATAGGTTGTTAAATCCTTATCAATCAGTTTTTCTTGCTGATCCTTATAAGTTGGCACCCTCTCAAGCCAGCTCAGTGGTGTAATCATAGATAACAACAGATGTAACTCAGCATGCTCTGGCACATGAGACTGCACAAAGAGAGAAGCTGA
>CAZFNA010000048.1:0-14397 GCA_964520465.1 uncultured Pseudomonadales bacterium
AGCAGGCTTTTTACGACATGAATTTAAGAGCCATTGAAAGAAATTGTCAGTTTTTCTGAGCTGGTCTTGGTATCTAGTCGATGAAACATGTCACGGTGGCACGTTCATTTAAAAATACCGTGATTCTATCTCCCGGCTTGACCGGATAAAGCCCCAAAGTAGTCCCTGCCAGAATTAGATCGCCATTTCGAACCCTTAAATCATAATCCTCTAAGTTTTCTTGCAACCAATCTAATGAACCATGGGGACTATTTTTTATAGGCCAAATTTGAGTCGTACTAAAAATTGATTTGTTAATTTGAAGAGTAATTTTTTTTGGGCTATTTAGTTTCTCTATTTCCCAAAAATTTTTACTCGGAACAATCACACCAGCATTAATTCCATTGTTACCAACAAGTTCTGACAATGTTTTTTTTGGCGATCTAAAAATTAGATTATGTAGTTCAATAACTGGGAATACGTGATCTATTTTACCTTGGGTTCCAACTACAAAAGCCATCTCTGCTTCAATTGCTAAATTACAAAATGACTCAATCGATAACTCATGAGGGCTTCTAGAAATCTCACTTTCAAATATTGTTCCCCGAATTGGACCATCCATTCCAAATTGTTTTTTAACATTTTCACCGATGCAGCCTATTTTATAACCTGCAACAGCATCGCCCTCTTGTAATCGCAACTCTTTAACGGCATCTTGGAGCCGATAGGCCGAGTTTATATCCAACGCAAATCCAGGGTCGGCAAAGCAAGTTCCTGGGGTAACCCCTCTGTAATCCTTTAACTGCCGCGCAGCAAGCTTATTAAGGTCTAACATTAAAATAGAGGTCTCATCAATTCAATACTCCCAAGTAGTACTTGCAGTAAATCCATAAAATCTATATCCCACAAGTCTTCTCAAAGAATATTAATTCTTCGAGTACTGAATGATTCTTAAACATCGGCGCTGGACGGCTGAGATCTCATTTGACGAGAAATAGAGTGTGATTTTTTTGTGAAGCCCGGTGCCTTTTTCCTAGACTCAGCATAATGGGCCTCTGCAGGCTTTGGAACTTAATTTTTCAACCGGACTTCTGACCCAACACACCACTGATAGTCTCATCAGTCATAAGTACTGTTATGTTAATTTATATCCGTTCATTCAAAAATCATGCCCCATCCGCTGCTACAGCTGCGCTATCGTCCTAATCAATGGCGCGACCACGCCACTTAGTTCTATCCACGTGATGAGAAGGAGCCAATATTGTGGCTCCTTCTAGCGACATATCGCCAGCTTAAATCAAGTTTTTCTTATCGTGGTATCTCGACCTTTCAGTGAATGAGTGCACCACAAATAAATGAACTAATTTATTTAAACGATTCACTAAGGGACTCACTGAAAGGCGTGGGATATAACAATTCCTATTGTCTCTAGTTTCGGTTGAAGCCGTGCAAGACGTATTTAATGAATAGGCATGCAGAAGTGTTTTCAGCGTTATCGAAGTAGCCTAGGAAAAAACAAACGCAAGACAACCAATGATCAAAAGGCCACCCAAGAAATATAGACCAAATTTAGCTTGAGACTCTAGTCTATATTGCAATTCAGCAACCCTAGTTTCATGGATAGTATTTAATCTGATCAGATGCTCGATTCGATTTTTCAACTCAGTGATTTCGTTATCCTTAGCGCTTTCTAATTGTTTTTTGAGCTTTTCAATTTCACCGTTTCTAGCCTCTGATTCATCTAGTGCATCTGATGGTTCTTCCATTAAGTGGTCCCCAATAAATCTGATCAATTGCTAATGATATGATAGAGCAGACCTCTACCGATAAACTATTTGCGAGTATTCCGAGTTTTAGTACAAATATGGACACCGAATAGAATAAAAAAGCCCCGCGAGGGATGCGGGGCTTACAAGGGTAGTCTCAAATATTTGTGTCGTAACGCCGACATCCATGTCTGACACATCAAAGCTTATTTAATTAATCGGCCAAACTAAAATTTTCTACAGTATTAGATATCTTCTACTAATAAAGCGGCGCCACAAATGTCCATCAACTTCTGGGAGTCGGTAGCTTTGTCGTGATCCCAGGGGCATATTCAATCGATGATGTCCAAAAGACTTAGGGTTAGATCGAATTTTGCTAAAACAGGTTATTTAAGCAATCGTTTGTATTGTCACTTGAGTTTCCAACCACTCATTCTCTAGGGCCCCAATAGTTTGTTTAATTTCGATTTGTTTCGCTAGACACTGCTTTAAATCCTTGCGTCTGTTCTCACTGTATATATCAGCATTAGCCAACTGTTCTTCAATCTTCAAAAGCAGCTTTTGTGCTCCAGCAATTTTTAATTCTAACGACTTCACTGTTTTATTGAAATCGGCCACCTTTTTTCGCTCTTCTGCCGACTTCTGACGCGCCATCTTTTTATCTACGGGTGCTTTTATTTGTTCTGCGGGCGGGTTAGTTGAAACAGAATTCAACTGAACAGGACTCCGCGAGTAATTTTTCAACCACTTCTGGTAGTCTTTTAAGTCTCCATCAAATGGCTCGACAACCCCGTCAGCGACGAGGTACAGCTCGTCAATGGTGTTTCGTAACAAATGTCGATCGTGGGAAATTACCACCACAGCCCCCTCATAACTCTGCAAAGCCATCGTCAAAGCGTGTCGCATTTCCAAATCAAGGTGGTTGGTTGGTTCGTCGAGCAGTAGTAAGTTTGGCTTTTGCCATACGATTAGTGCTAATGCGAGACGAGCCTTTTCCCCACCAGAAAAATCTTTTATCACATCCAATGCCTTGTGATTATGAAAATCGAATCCCCCTAAAAAGTTTCGAATTTCCTGTTCAGTCGACTTCGGACTTAAACGCTGTATGTGTAAGAGCGGGCTAGCCTTTAAATCTAATACCTCGAGCTGGTGCTGCGCGAAATAGCCTATCCTTGTATTCTCGCCATAAATTCTTTGGCCTGACAGCAGATCTAGATCACCCTTGAGGCTTCCGATTAAGGTTGACTTACCGGCTCCGTTTGGACCTAACAGACCAATTCTAGACCCCGGATACAAATCAAAGTCGACCCCGCTTAATATTTTTGTTCTGCCGTAACCCATGTCAGCTTGGCTAATTTTAACCAGAGCGCCCTGAGCTTTCTTTGCAGGAGAACGAAACGTAAAATCGAATGGAGAGTCTATGTGCGCCGGTGCAATTTCCTCCATCCGCTCCAGCTCTTTAATCCGGCTCTGCGCTTGCTTAGCCTTAGAGGCTTTATACCGAAAACGTGCAACAAAATCCTCTACATCTTTACGACGTCGCTGCTGTTTCTCAAAGCTCGCTTGCTGAAGCGCAAGGCGTTCTGACCGAGCCCGCTCAAAACTCGAATAGTTACCCTTATAACTAAAAATTCTTTGGCGCTCGATGTGCACAATCCCCTGAGCTATATTATCAATAAAATCTCGATCATGAGAGATCATTAGTAATGTCCCGGGGAAAGACTTTAGCCACTGCTCAAGCCATAGAGTAGCGTCGAGGTCTAGGTGATTGGTTGGTTCATCGAGCATTAGTAAATCCGAGGGGCTCATCAGCGCTTGGGCTAGATTAAGTCGTATTCTCCAGCCCCCAGAAAAGCTATTGACAGGCGATGTTGTCTCGGACTGATGAAAGCCCAGACCATGCAATAATTGCTCAGCACGATATCGGGCATCGAAACCATGAATCAAATCCATATGCTCGTACGCTTTAGCTAAGCGGGTATCATCTCCAGAGTCCAATGCCTCAGCGACTAGATCTTCTACTTCCCGCAATTCAGAGTCACCATCAAGTACAAAATCTAGAGCACTCCTGTCCGCGCCATTAACCTCTTGGGCCATGTGGGAAATTCGCCATTCTGCAGGCACAGACAAATTTCCAGAATCCTGCGTTAGCTGGCCTAGGAGCAGTTTAAATAGACTCGACTTCCCACTACCGTTGGCTCCAATTATCCCTATATGCTGACCAGCGTGGACCACAAGATCACTCTCGCTAATCAGTACAGTCGCCCCACGGCGAAGTTCTACATCTGTTAAATGAATCATAGTTAATTATAAGTTGCGTGTTCAAGAATTTGGACAGAGGCTCTCAAACCTCCCGAAAATTATTACTTTTTCTGATCACCCAATCTGGTCGAGCCACTACAACCGGGAATCAATTTTGACGGTCAAATATAAAAACTGAAGCAGCTTAGCAGTATACCCACTGGCTATATGAACTGTCTTGACTCTAATCTGGTCGTTGAAGCAGTCCCCTCCCCCACCTGCTGTGGTCGGAGATTACGCGCATCTACATATTTCCCCAACAAAATTCTTATCGATAACCGAAAAAGGTAAAACAGTTCTTCGCCGTAGGCGCTGCCTTTTTCTTCCGAGAGACATATGTTTGTTGCTGGGTGCCTCAGTAGCTCAAGTTAAGTCGACGCACCGTAGTGTAATTAAATGCATCCAACTGGTAGCGCTCAATAAACACTCCAGGGCAGATGGATCGGATTTCACAATGCGTTTCAAACAATAAACCTTAAAATTCTATAATAGAATATTTTGAATAGAGCTTTTGAAAATAGCACGCAAGCTCTTTAAAGGTATAACTAACGCTAAAATTATTTAAATGTATCTAAAATACTTGAAAATACGATTAATTCTTAATAATTGAAATTAAAACGAGTCTCAGTATTTATTGTAGAGCTTAAATTTCACTCATCTCAGCTCGGTACTCTCGAAAGTATGTCTCAATCACTTCGATTCTTAACTCCCTTCAAATCGAAGTATTGAGCTCTCTACCCAACAGAAATTCAAATGATTTCTCAACAAGCCTTTCCTTTGAAATTGTCCGCCCCGGTCAAAAAGTTATAAGTAGCATCCGATAGGCTAACTCGATGCGATGTTGCTTAAGCTGCTTTAACTAAAACCTCAAACAGGTCATATTTCATAGTGGTTATAGCAATCACATCGGTCTTAATTAAATTAGCCCTCACGGAATTACTATCTCATAAATACGAACAGGAACTAATATGAGCGCATCGGGCTTTCTCTCACTTACTGCTTGCTTTTACTAAGCAGTCAACTTTATATATTACACTTTGTTAATGGGTCAAAAATTGTTAATAGATCGTTTACTTCGAGATTCCAAGACTGAGTGGTTGGGGTACGTGAGACACGAGTTTGTCGAAAAGCTCGGAAATGGGACCTTGTCAAAGACAGCATTTCAATATTATTTGATTCAGGATTATCATTTTTTAATTAATTTTGCACGCAGTTATGCCTTAGCGGGTTCTTTAGCAAAAAATTTAATTGATTTAAAGCATGCATGTAATGCAATGGAAACAATTCTTTTTACAGAGATTCAATTACATCTCGACTACTGTGCTGATTGGGATCTATCCCCTGAGGACATCATCAAGGCGGATGTCGATCCAGCATGTAGAGCGTATACCAACTTCATCTTTTCATGCGCCACAGATCAAAGCCTCATAAAAATATATGTCGCTATGGCACCTTGCATGCTCGGCTACGCTAGCATTGGGTTAAATTTAAAACTGCATGCAGCAACAGGGTCGGAATATCAAACGTGGATAGACATGTACGCGTCTGAGGATTTCCGGAAAGCAGCAAAATCAGAAAGCAATTATCTGAATCAATTAAGCAGTTCTCCAAATTTATCAGATCAAGACTATCTAGAGCTCGTGACGATTTTTAAGAAAGCGTGTCGACTAGAAGCAAGTTTTTGGCAAATGGCTTTGGATGCTTAAGCCTCATACCAAAAATAACAGGAAATGACTCGTAGATAACCCGAGCCATAGGGCATCAATACTGTTACTTAATATTTGCAGCCTCTTTTTTCTAGGCCGCAAATGTTTTCTTTCGCCAAGATCAAATCACCGCATCACTCTATTACCTGCTTATTAGTCGGGCATCACTCAACTGACCCATCTGATTCTCTTGTCAAAAGAACTCTCTCGAGTTCGTCAGCCGGGGTTGTAAGTATGAGATGCTTTAATAAAGTGCGAGCTATAGAGGTACAGGATACATGATCAGTTAAAAATATCCGCATGAAAAAGAGGAGGCTAAAAGTAGGTAAATCGAAATTTATACGATCAAAATATATAAGACGCCCACTAGACCCGGGAAGAAATTGAGACCATATCTTGACAAGACACAGGCATCGTTCTAAATCTTTTAATCAGGAATCTAAAGTCTGCTTCTCAGTCGAACTGAGTAAGTACCAAGATGTCACTAATGGCGAGCTTATACCAAAGAAATAAACAAATATTGTCAGTGGCGTATTAGGTAAACCATGCTCTACTAAAGCGACACCCAAACCCAAAAGTAATCCCGCATTCAGAGCGACAATGATTAAACGCATACTCTTCTCTCTCAATTGATGGATTACCAATGTAGTTGGAAGATGACATAAAGTCACCCTCTGGCGGGCCTAAGAAAAATCTTCAAAGATAATTCAGCACAGTTCGAGCAAGATTGAGCCAGGTTTAAATGAGCGAGGAAGACATTTTACTCATCGTCCTCGTCGTACATTGCAGTGATTATCATTTCGATGATTGCAATCGCATCCGCGGACTCGAGATTCGACCACCCAAACATAGAAGTATCAGACACTGCTTGGTATATCAAAGATGCGATATCACCAACGTCAGAATCAGAGGAGATACTATTTTCAGTCATAATGCCTTCAATGACTGTCACAAACACGTTCTGTTCTTCTGTCCATTCAACTTCAGGTGATTCGCCAGCTAGGTAAGGACGCATATCTGGATTATCAGGGGATATGTCCATATCGTCTGCTACTTGCGTGCTTTCAATGAAGGCGTCTAAGATCAGGTCTCCTGTTTCTTTTGGTGTATGCAAGATCAATTGATGTACATAATCGTCAATAGACGTTAATTCTTTCTCGGGGCTACTAATCCACAAGGGAATGAGGAATAAATCTTGCTCGCCTTCTTCCAGTCGCGTGGATTTTACAGTTCCCAAAACCAAAGCCTTCAATCTCAATAATTCCATGCGTTTATCCCTATAATTAGGATCACCCTACACCAACAAATACCTAGGAATAACCCATGGCAACAATTCTCACTGACCCTGAAGTAGTTGAAACTAATTTCAATGGGATTTTTTAGATAAACGGCGTAAAGAGTCGCACAGATAACCATGGAACCTAAACGATGGCACATATGCCATAAAAACGCTTTTGCGGAGATTCACTAGGCGAGCAAAAAACTGTTCTTAAGTCGGTACTTAGTTACCATAGATGCCAAAGTCCGAACTACCTAATTTGTGATCGTCAAAATGCACTTGGGACTCTTAAACATAGAGCATCAATCATTATCAAAATTTAAGTTCGGGTTTATAATTTTAATCTGCTATGTTTCTCTGGAATCATACTAAGGAAGTTGATTTTGGTTAATAAACGAAAACGGCGCGTACTCCCAGTGAGAGATTTTTGCTTTCTCAGAGTCAATAATTATCTAAAAACCGTATATTTTATAAAACGTCCCGTTCAGTATGGTTAATTCATCCTCAGTACACCTCGGGCCGATACTGCTAGTGACCGGAATTTCTATTTTTGGTTTTGCTGACACTTTGACGCTGTTTGTTTCAGACCAAGTAGGAGTCGGCCAATTTCATTTCAGCCGATCCCTCTTAACCGTAGTAATGCTTTTACTACTTAGTAAGTTTTTTGATCTCTCTATTATCCCACGGAAATGGACTCCGATGATTATCAGGACTTTCCTCATGGTTACTGCCATTTTATCGTATTTCAGTGTCTTGCCAATGATACCTCTTGCAGAGGCTGGAGCAGGTCTTTTCACCTCGCCAATATTCGTCTTAGTGTTCTCGGTCCTTTTTTTCAGAGAGCGTATCGGCCCAATTCAAATTCTGGCAGTCATGCTTGGAACTCTGGGTATCGCGCTAGTTTTGCTGCCGGATTTAAATTACTTATCGATCTATCATCTGGTACCAATAGTGTCAGGGGCCTCATATGCTCTTGGCTCAATCATTACATTTCGATACCTGAGCGACGAAAGTCCATTGGCCATTACGATGAGTTTCATCGTAGGCATTGGATTATGTGGTTATCTCATCACAATCATTTTCACGCTATCACCAGCTTCATCCGAGCTAGTCAATCGGGCCCCATTTTTATTCAGTGGTTGGCAAAGCGTCGATACAAGGTATTGGATGTGGATGGCATTGATTGCGATTTGTGCAACCCTAGCCTTATCTCTGATGAGTCGCGCCTACCAAATAACAACTACAAGTAATATTGCTGTTTATGAGTACGCATATTTGATCTCGGTGGGGCTATTCAGTTATTTGCTATGGGACGTCATCCCCTCTGTCATGGGTATTTGCGGTATTTTTCTTATTATCTTATCTGGAGGTCTAATTTCCCTAGTTCGGCCTCCCATCCCTCTGCATTAGTAAAAGAAAGGATGAGAGTTTTTTCATTGGTGACAATTCTAAGCGTTGTAGCTCATTAAAATCACAATCGCTAAACCAAGAGTAGAAAACAATGAAGCTATTGTCCCGCCGACTCTTAAAATCATACTGTGTTGGAGAAATCCGAAGCAGTAGCCGTGCATTAGTCGAGCAACTACAAAAACAATCCCATAACTATGTAACGTGTTTGGATTTAAACCATTCAATTCTGCTACAAGCAGCAGCAGTATGAAAATTGGGGCGTACTCAATCAAATTGGAATGACCTCTGACTGCCCTTTGAAGAACAGCTTCACGATCATTACCAAAAGCCAGCCAACTAAGGCCTGGCCCTCCTCTTAACGCTATTACTCTCATCGATAACGCGAATAGCAGCAAAGCCAACAGAGCGGCATATAGTCCCACAATCATATTATGTATCCTTATTACACCTAAGCTAAAAACCAAACTTCTAGACAGAAAGAATAGCGTTCATTGACGTTTCAGCAAACCCTAACAATACTACAAGACAGCAAATCCTCGCCTATACTGAGGACCTTGACCTTCACTTAGAGTGAGTTGAATCGACACAGAGACCTATTTGACAGGTGTGACAGAGATAAATACTTTTCAGCAACTAATGGTTAGCGACTAACTCAATGAAAGAAGCATTAGCGCACGTTTTAGTATCAATGTCGGCACGAAGTATATCAAAAATAAGGCAAGGTACCTTAACCCTGTATTTATTCAGAACAAGCATCCACTGAAGGAGGTGATTTATGGCACAGCAAATGTATCTAGAAATGCCGCTGAAACCAGAACATGCGATTGACTTTTGCACCCTGTGTAATTCGGAAAACGGCCTTGCGTTATCCAAGCAACAGCCCGGTTTCATCTCGGCCGAATGGATGGTTTCGACTTCAGATGATGGAAAAAGATGCTTCCACCTATGGGAGAAATGGGAAACCGTCGGACATTTTGACTCTTACATGCAGACTCCAGACCGCGCATCTGGCAGCGATTTTGAGACTGCAGTAATGAATTGGGCGGCTGGGAAAACGAGAGTTTTCTGGGGTGAAGTCAGAGTCGTTTAGAGAGTTTATCCTTCAGCAAGTACATAAGGTCGAGGCATGCAAAGTGATAGCTATTACTTTAGGGGTAAATTCTATAAATTGAGGGGGCATTTCTTTCGCAGTTATTTAGATATCAGTAGCCTAAAATCGACTTTAAGTGAACCAGATCTAATGGTCGTAATGATGAATCCTGGCTCGTCTTATCCGCTTGACACTATTGCAGGTGATTCGTGTGTTTCAACCCATCCAGACAACACACAGCGACAGATCGTTAAGGTGATGGAAAACTGCGGTTTTACCCATGCTCGAGTGTTGAACTTATCAGACTTCAGAACCCCAAAATCTGACGATTTCTTTAAGTTTATAACATCGGTGGAGGCATCAAAAATCACCCACTCTATATTTTTCGGAGAACGCCAGTTTGAGTTGGAGAGTCTGTTTAGGAATCAAGTCCCGGTTATCTATGCCTGGGGAGTGGACCTAAGACTAGTTCCTTTAGCTCGCAAGGTAATAAAGATTTTGAAAGTTTCACGACCAACTGGACTTTTAAAAAAAGGTTCAACTTGCTCTTATTATCATCCATTGCCAAGGAATTCCCGCAGGCAAAAAGACTGGGTAAATAAGATCTCAGCTCAATTAAAAAGTATCGATGCATTCCCCGCAACCTGTAATATGGACGCTCCCACCTAATCCATTAGCCTGATCATCGCAACCAACAGTCGCAGAGCCTAGGAAATAGTCATACCGTGCGAGCAGGCTCAAAGTATGCTGCAAACAAATAGTTTTTAAACATTTAGCCCCCCAGGCCTCGTTTCAATTTCGAATAGTTCTCCACTAGTTGGCACGAATAAGTTCGAGAGATTCCCATTTACATTCGTAAGTATTGGTGTTGTTCCGATGAAAGAGAAACTACCCACAGGGTATATTTAAGTGACAGCCTTTGTTTAAGTGACAGCCTTTGTATTAATTAGGGACATTTTTAGGGACTAATCACATAAAAAATTAATTATCGCTTATCGAAAAAATTTAAATATATGAAATATATGAAATTTATGAAATAAATAGTCTATTAGTTGGTGCCTTTAAAAGGGCCGGTAAAACATAATTTAGACAATTGTTAATTTATAGAGCGTCTTTGGAAAACACAGGCAAGCTATTTTTTCTAAACGACACTAGTCAATCTCACGGAACAGAAAAATTAACGCCAATCAATCTAACTGCGACTTGTTTTGTAATAAATGAAATTGCTATCACTTCATAGCTGCAGTGATTTATAGAACAAAATTCATTCAACGCTTTAAATTCATCTTGCTCCCAACTTTCGTGCATGATGAATTCATCAAAGATCAAGATAGTGTGTTCATCGATTACTGGCTTTGAATAAGTTAAAGCACAAATGGTCGAAGAGTATAAATCTGCATCAAAGTTAATCACTGAAGCCATAGGGCGCGGTTCGGAATAGAAGTCTGGTAACGTATCTTCAAATGTACCAACGATAAATTCGCCGCCTTCAATTACTGGTACATTTCCATCAGCTGAGTAGGAACCTGCCTTTTCAACACCCCGGCCGACATCCCAGTCCTCGGGTAAACCTGTGAACGTATCAAAACCATAGCCTTTCTTGAACGTCTGAATAAGGTACCTGAACGTATTCCCCCTCCACACACCAAACTCATAAAAAGGTCTCGAACGTACACTTTGCT
Organism: uncultured Pseudomonadales bacterium; assembly: GCA_964520465.1. GTDB lineage: Bacteria > Pseudomonadota > Gammaproteobacteria > Pseudomonadales > Litorivicinaceae > HIMB30. The sequence continues at coordinate 11,214 of CAZFNA010000048.1, forward strand.
CAATAATTGCGTCAAAAAAATGCCATCGATTAAAGTGTAGCTCGGGAAGATTAGGTAAACTGAATGTCCAAAAAAATGAACGCATATAAGAATGCTGCTTGAATTCAGAATCCATCAACTTATCAAAATGGATTTTATCCCCTTGATAGAATCTCAATGCAGCCTTTGTTAACTTCGCCTCCACGTAATTTGGATCTGCCTTCAGACATTTGTCAATCCAACGTTCAGCGCATTGAATAGTCTTCTCTAAACCATACAGGTTCCAGAAAGCTGCGGCATAATCCGACTTCAATCCTATCGCTTGCTTCAAACTTGCTTCAGAATCGTGCAATCTCCCTAGTTCTTGAAGGGTAACGCCCAGGTTGTAATGACCTTCTGCGTAGTCAGGCTTCAATGCTATCGCTCGTCTTAAATTTTCTTCCGCCTCGTCTAATCGGCCCAGTTCTTTGAGCACCCCGCCCAAGTTGTTATAAGCTAAGAAATAATCAAGTTTCATCGTCGCTGCTTGCCTGTAGCTTGCCTCAGCCTCATCCAATCGGCCCAGTTCTTGGAGCGCGTTACCTAAATTGTAGCAGGCTTCGGCATAGTCAGGCCTCAACACGATCGCTTGCCTATAACTTGCTGCGGCGTCCTCTAACCGGCCTAGTTCTTTGATCGCACTACCAAGGTTGTAATGCGCCTCGGCTAAGTCAGGTTCCAGCATGATCGCTTGCCGATAACTCACTTCAGCCTCATCTAATCTACCTACTTTTTGATACGTGATACCCAAATTACTATGTGCCGCTGCGTCTTGAGAAGACAATTGCACAGTTTTTATGTTGGCATTCAATGCTTCAGATGTTCTCCCTGTTTGAGCAAGTATTGCTCCGAGAACTTTCCAGCCAAAAGGATGTCGAGGAAATTCTTCAGTGATAGATGTCGCTAGCGTCTCAGCATCAAGGTACTGTCCAGCTTGATAATATTTTAAGAGGCCATTAAGTTGCGCCTGTGGCGGCACTTTGCTGTCCACTGTTGATATTAACTGCGCCATTAAGACGTCAAGCTTATCTGCTACCACTCCAGCCGTCTCTGCATCAGATATAGCTTGCTTGGCCTCTGCAAAGTATTGTTCTTTGATGAGGGCACCAATATAACTAACCCAAAACTGCCCGATCTTTGGATTAGCTTCCAAAGCAGTCTTAAACAACAACAATGCTGCCTCAGCTTGATTGCTAGAGACTAGCAATATGCCTAAATTATGATTGGCATCAGGATGCTGAGGCTGGGTTTGTAAAATAAGACGATAAAGACGCTCAGCTTCTTGAAGATTACCTTCCTGTTGGGCTATAACGCCCTGCTGCAAAGCTTGTTCAGTCGTCAGTTCCATTAATCCTGTGTCTCATTACTATCGCTATTAAAGGTAAAAATTTCACTGGCAACAGTGGTATTCGGAATTACGAGAGAGAATATTATAATTGGACTTCAGAAGTGAGAAAACAGAATTTCCAATATTGATGTAACTGTGATGCATTTTTTACAGTCCAGAAATTATACGACTAGGTGTTTAAGATAAGGTTCTGGCAAGACTCAGCAACCCTTAGCAAGAAATTCGAAACTAAGCTCCCATACCTATAATTTGCTGTCTTGTCGTTACTCCAACGAATACGTCATCCATGTTGTGTGCTTAGTATCTATTTTTGAGCAATCCTGAAGATTTATGGGGCGTATCAAATGAGGTGGGCTTCCACCGCCTCCCTCTCGGGATTTTGTCCGGCCAATAGCCACGCAAAGATTATCACCACTAACAAGTTTTATTTGGCCAGTTTGCGTTAGTTTGAATCTTTGAAAGTCTTGCCCACTACACCTCCGTAACAACAACTTCGCATTTTCAAAATATCCCTCAACTTCCATACAGACATTGAAGGCTGGCAAAAAAAACGATTCTTGATTTAATAAGTCTTTATCAAAAGCCTGGTCAACAGCAATCTCACCCTGATAGGAATAGCAGCTATGGGCCTGTAACCCCTTTCGAATCTTTGCACGCTTCTTGTGGCCTCTGATATCAATGCAAAACCCTCGTGCTTCGTCAAGCCTCTCTATCAATTGAAGCTCGACCAAATCAGCACTTCGTGTTGCTGAGGAAAACACCAGGGTCAGAAGATATATACAACATATAAACGTTTTCATGGCGAGCACCACTCTATTGCAGGTTTTTATCTATTACGATCATTGCATGAATGGGTTTGCAAAAGTACTCTTCTGCATATGTAGGCGGGCACTAACACGATAAAAAGAACACTTTGTCTTCCTGCTTTTGCTTAAGGGGTGTCTCGGTTCCAATTTAAAGAGAAGTTAATGAAACACGAGAAAGCGGAGGTCTGTTGTTTACTAAATACAGTCTGTTTTACTCAGCTATAATAAAGAGTCAGTGGTTATAGCAGCCCTTCATTTTATGTTAAAAAAAATTAACACTAGGGGCTTATTTGTATACATAAATTGCAGTGCAAACCAGATTTTCTGAGAGTCGAAAAAATATTTAAAGGATGTTTATGACTTGTCACTGGGTCGGTAAGCAGTAGTCCAAGAAAGTGCAGTTCTTACCATCAATCATGTGCTCTCTGACACCAAAACTGATACATGCCCGCGAAGGTTCCTAGACTATTTTCCTCATAGGCTTGCCACTTTGACAGATCGTATAAATCTTCAACATTTGGATTTGACTGTCTAAATCCTGGTATGAAATGAGTCGACCCAAAACCACTAAATTGCAGACCCAATGTGGCCAAACCATTCTGAATTTGAGGAATGGTGAAACGATGCTCTTGCACATGGAACAGAAGGTCTCGATAACTACTTAAGCTATATAAATCTGCTGATTGTATTATCAATCGGTGATGCTGCTTGTCCGAATCAAGAATCGTTTTACGAAACCATTTCATATCGGATTCATTGGGCTGCAGGCCCAATTCCTGAATCTCATCTCGGATCTGCACAATGTGCTGCCTTGCTATCTCACTGTATAGCCCGATCTTCATCAGCCCACCAGGCTTTAAGCAATCAGTCAACACTCTCCAACCCGCCATCGGGTCGTCCATGTGGTGCAACACACCAGCACTCTCAATCACATCAAACTGCCGCCCAAGCTTTCCAAGATCTAAAATATCAGCCTGCATGTACTCAATATTAGTAATCCCCATCTCAGTGG
>CAZFNA010000049.1:0-14304 GCA_964520465.1 uncultured Pseudomonadales bacterium
GGAGTCGATTTTGGAACATCGAAAACCGTCTGATTTTGCCGATCGAATTGCTCTTGGCATGACATTGGGGATGAGATTTATAGCGGATACATTTTTCTCGAAGCGCTACGGCCATAGAGCTGTTGTGCTTGAGACAGTCGCTGGCGTGCCAGGCATGGTGGCAGGAATGTGGCAGCATCTTAGAAGTTTGAGGGGTATGAAACATGATCCCCGAGGGTGGATACAGACGTTGTTAGCTGAGGCTGAAAATGAGCGCATGCATTTGATGATATTTATGGAAATTGCCAAGCCTAATGCTTTTGAACGATCTTTAATTCTTCTAGCGCAAGCCATTTTTTGGAACTTTTATTTTGTTTTGTACGTTTTTTTTCCAAGAGTTGCGCACAGAATGGTGGGTTATTTCGAAGAGCAAGCTGTGATTAGCTACGGTCAATATCTTGAACAAATTACTAATGGTGGAACAGATAACATTCCTGCGCCGACTATAGCTATCGAATACTACGGGTTGAAACAAAACGCAACACTAATAGATGTCGTTACAGCTGTGAAGAGCGATGAAGAGGGGCACAGTCTGGAGAACCATCGAATGGCCGATTTGCTAAAGGAAACTAATGGAGAGCCACTTGTTAAAATTATGTAATCTAAAACGCTCTGTTAGTTGGCTAAACTAATTTGAAGGTCTCCCTATCATTTACTCAAGTCGGCTGTTCAACAAGACAGGGCTAGGTCTAGGAAAAAAGCTGGTTGAATGTGATTCGCTTTGATTTATATAAGTTGTAGGGCTAACTTGTTGAGCGATAGCGGCACGATTTGATTTCTCTTCAACTCTAGCATAACTAGATTTATTGATCTCCAAAAAATTCCGCTTAAATGGTCATAAAGACTATTCATCCTGCCACTGGCATCATCACATAATTGTGATCCCTCGCTGAAAGGTTTAAATTATGCAGTTCTTCTAAAAAGCTTTATCATTAATGCTTGGAATTTATCGAGCATGCAATTATGGCTGATCCTGATTCTTTCACTACACCAGTCGCGGAAACCGTTGATTCAACTGGGTTGAAATGTCCCGAACCTATAATGATGATTCGAAATGCCCTCAGAAAAGTTGAGCCAGGGACTTGTCTTCGTTTATTGGCAACAGATCCGTCGACGTTGCGCGATATACCGATCATGTGTAGGTTTATGGATCATAATCTTATCTCTCAAGAGTTGCGTGCCGATGTTTATGAGTTCGTTATAGCTCGAGGTTCAAGCTGACATTTTTCTAAAATGATTTGCCATTGTTTTACGTGTTGCCGGAGTTCAGCTTTCAATTGCTTTTCGGCATCAAGTGATAGCCCGAGCAGATGCGATGGTAATGTCTGACCGGGAAATGAACCTAGTACAATGGAATCCCACTGTAAAACGAAGGATCGAAGTGATCTAGAAATTATTGATAATTTTGGTTGTATAGCTTTACTAAAATAGCCATTGAGAAATGACTTGATGCGCCGGGCTTTTAAAGTTGGAGTCCCCATGCGGCAAATGTTCCCCTTGAGAATGGCTTTGTGCTGGAGCCTGTTAGCGGCTAATAGCCAACTGATAGACTCGTTAACAGCCTGTCGCAGGCTCGCATGATGTTGAGTCTGGCTCCATTTACTTAAGGCTTCTTCAAACTCAGATATTTCTTCAGAAGTTGGTGGTATTCCATGATTCAGTGCTCGCATTAATAGGCGTCGAACAGGGTCAAATCGCTGCTTGTAGGCAACGCTGCTAACACTAAGCTTTGAGAAGGGTCTTGAGAGTTGAGAGTTAAGTAATTTTGCCTCTTGGCTTCTAAACAGTAGATGGGTCACGGCAATTGTTACGTCGTTTTGTTTCGATAGTAAAACATTTTGAAACCATGGCTTATCGAGCAGTTGAGTGCAGGCTGCTAGGCCTGAAGCAATTTTCCACTCGTAGAAAAGACGCACGGACGCTTGCTTTTGCCTACCAAGACTTGAATTTCGCTCCGCAATCATTGGAAGTAACCTGCATCCGCCAAGGTCTAATGCATCGCGAAAACCAATTCGTGTTTCACTAAAATCTAGAATTTGTGGCCTATGCACCGTTCCTGAGACGGGCACTATTTCGGTCTTGGGTTGGTCGAGGATTTGAGCAACGCGATCCAGATCAGACTGGCTGGGCCCTATGGAAGATGACTCACTCCCACATCCGGCCGCCAGAAACATTGGTAGTATTAGATTCAACCTCAACAAAATGATGCATGCCCTCCAAAAGATATTTAGCCGTAACGGGTGGACTCGTCGTCATTTCAATATATGCATTTTCTAGGTTCTCAAGGAATATTTTTGAAGTTGGTCTTTCGGAAAAATTATCTAGGCTAGGCGTAAATGGAACCTGCCAGAGCTCACAAAAAACTTTTTCTAATCCTTGTGGCCTGGCTTCAACTAATTCAAAAAGAATCTGTTCCTTGCCTGAGCGTCCGCAGGGTTGATACCAATATCCAAAATCATCAAGCATACGTCGCTTATTTCCAGCTAAACAGTAGTGAGCTAATTCGTGAAATAAACTACGTACAAAGTCCTGTCGAAAAAAAAGGATTGCAGGTTGATTATGTTTCGAGGCTTGATAAAAGGGTTCAGATGCTCCTCCACGGATGACTAGGTCGGGAAGTATCGTTCGGCACGAGTTCAAAACAAATGGTAGGCAACTGGAATCAGACATATGGGGATCGATTAAAAATGGCATGGTTTTGGATTATACTCGGATTATTAATTGTTTTGAGCTCTATCACTTGGATTTTGCCATCCGCTAGAGATCGTCAGTCCGGTGAACGGCATATGAGGGCGGTCCGATTAGGAATGAAAGTTAGAATTATGAAACTGGATAGCTGGGCTGAACCGCGTCTTGGGATACATCAGCTGTCCCAGTATTGCATTTGGAGCGAAAGACGACCTAAAACGGGGAAGTTATGGAGAATTGCAGATCGCGATGAGTCTTGGACGGCTCAGCCAGAGAGTTATAATTCAGAATTGGTGCCGTCGGAATTTTCTGAATTGTTGGAGACAATTCCCCTCGGTATTTTAGGAGTCGGTTCTGAAAATGGCTGCATATGGGTGGCTCTTGACGATGCGAAAGCTCAAATTGAACCAGAAGAGATTCGGGCATTGCTAGATCAAATCTTAGGGGCGTTGGCGAGTGACTGACTAATGAATTTTAAAAGATTCTTGAGCCAGAAAGTGCTTATATTTTTCGAAAAAATAAAGAGAAGCTTGCTTTCTGGGGCATTTTTCTTTTTCAATGCATGGCTTGAGACGATGAACAATATAAATTTTGCAGGGGATTCATGGGAAAATCATTGGTAATTGTAGAGTCTCCAGCTAAGGCCAAGACCATAAACAAATATCTTGGCCCTAATTTTGTTGTGAAATCGAGTATCGGGCACATTCGAGACCTTCCAACGGCTGGGTCAGCACCCGCCGAAAAGCCCACTAAAGATTCTACATTGTCAAAAGAAGATAAGGCGAAACAGCAGTTAGTTCGGCGAATGGGGATAGATCCGGAAAGCGGATGGTCTGCAAGGTATGAAATTCTGCCCGGCAAAGAAAAGGTTGTTTCCGAATTAAAAAAGCTTGCTACTCAGGCCGACCATATCTTTCTCGCGACAGATCGTGATCGTGAGGGAGAGGCCATTGCTTGGCATTTGCAGGAAATTATTGGTGGTGATCCTGCAAAATATCAGCGCGTCACCTTTTCGGAAATCACGAAATCTGCAATTGAAACAGCTTTTAGCGAGCCTTCATTGGTAAATCTGAATAGGGTTAACGCACAACAGGCGCGTCGGTTTCTGGACAGAGTGGTTGGCTATATGGTGTCCCCGCTTCTGTGGTCAAAAATAGCGCGTGGATTGTCTGCTGGTCGAGTCCAGTCTGTGGCAGTGAGACTTGTTGTAGAACGTGAGCGTGCAATTCGCGCCTTTGTACCTGAAGAGTATTGGGAGATTTTTGCGGACCTCACATATCAGGGAGCTGAATCACGTTTTTATGTGTCTGAGTATAAAAATAAACCTTTTAAACCGACAAGCAACGACCAGGCATCGATAGCAACGAAGACGCTTCAGAGCTGTGAGTATCTGGTCGTAGCGCGCGAAAGCAAGCCTGGTAAAACTCGTCCCTACGCGCCATTCATCACATCGACGCTACAGCAAGCAGCGAGCCAGCGATTGGGTTTTGGTGTCAAAAAGACCATGATCGTGGCCCAGCGTTTATACGAAGCTGGCTTAATTACGTATATGCGTACTGATTCTACATATATTTCTAATGACGCTATCCATGCAGCCAGAGCGCTTGTGAATACCGATTTTGGTGCGAAGTACTTACCTGAAAAACCGAATTTTTATGCCTCGCGTGAAAATGCACAAGAGGCTCATGAAGCTATACGGCCTTCGGATGTCTACAAGCGCGGCGCTGATTTGACTACTATTGAACGCGATGCACAGCGTCTGTATGACTTAATTTGGCGCCAATTTATTGCTTGTCAGATGCGGCCAGCGGAATACTTAACAACGACTATCAAGTTGGACGCGGCCGGATATGGCCTGAAGGCACGTGGTAAAGTGACCACTTTCCTAGGGTATCAAGCTGTGTTGCCACCAGGTGGTAAGGGTGACGATGCGTCTGAGCTGCCCGATGTTCAGGTTGGAGATGCTTTGAGTCTTCATGCACTTGATCCACAGCAAAAGTTCACATCACCACCGGCGCGCTACAATGAGGCATCATTAGTCCGCGAGCTTGAAAAGCACGGGATTGGAAGACCGTCTACGTACGCAGCGATCATTTCGACTGTCCAAGATAAAGGGTACGTTGAAATGGAGGGTAAGCGCTGTTTCGCCACTAAAATGGGTGAGATCGTTACTGATCGGTTGGTGGAAAATTTCAGCGATCTTATGGGCTATGATTTCACCGCGAGTATGGAAGACTCTCTGGATGAGGTAGCCGAGGGGCGCAAAGATTGGTTGAGTTTGCTTGACGAGTTTTATGATCAATTCAGTGAAAAATTAGACCAAGCTGCAAGTCCAGATGGAATGAGGCCAAACACTCCCACCGAAACAAAAATTCAATGCCCAACTTGTCAGCGCCCGATGATGATCCGAACAGCGGCTACAGGAGTATTCTTGGGGTGCTCCGGCTACCAGTTACCTCCTAAAGAACGTTGTAAAACAACAATCAATCTTACCCCTGGTGACGAGGCACTTCATGAAGGTGAGGATGGGGAAACACTGGATCTGATGGATAAAGAGCGGTGCTCTATTTGCTCAACTGCCATGAATTCCTATTTAATTGATGAGGAAAGAAAACTCCATGTATGTGGAAATAATCCTGATTGCTTAGGTCATGCAATTCAGGCTGGCCAGTATAAAATCAAAGGATACGAAGGCCCTTCAATAGAGTGCGACAAATGTGCCAATGAAATGCAGTTGAAGACAGGCCGTTTCGGAAAATTCTTTGGATGTATGAACGCAGAATGTAAGAACACCCGGAAGCTTCTTAAAAATGGCCAGCCTGCACCACCGAAGATGGATCCGATTCCAATGCCATGGCTAAGATGTCAAAAAGTGGATGACACCTACGTGTTAAGAGATGGCGCTGGCGGACTTTTCCTGGCGGCTAGCCAGTTTCCAAAAAACCGGGAGACGCGCGCACCGATGGTCGGTGAACTAGTAAAAGTGAAAGGACAATTAGATCCCAAGTATCATTTTCTATTGTCTGCTCCAGAAGTAGATCCTGAAGGCTTTCCAACGCAGGTTCGTTTCTCTAGAAAGGCGAATGCCCAATATGTGATGAGTGAAGCGGACGGTAAGCCCACGAAATGGAAATCGACCTATCAAAATGATCGTTGGTCCGAAAAGTGATGCGCCCAAATGGGCCCCGTCGCCGAGTTTTGGAGGCGCTCAAAAAAGCGAGAGCGTTAAACTTAATTGAACCTCATGGTCGCCTTGAACACCATGCGTTAGCCGAAGCTGTATTGCATCAGATCAGAGCTACTTGGATTGCCCTGCTTCGACAGGTCGGACACGCTCACGGTTTAAAGCCCAGTGCAGTCAATCATATATCGGATCTAACGGAGCAGCTTTCCCATCGAAATCTTATATCTCTAGAAGCGCAAAAACTCCAAGCGCTTGTAAATAACCCATCATCCTGGTGGTCTCAATACCAATCCCACATTGACACTGTAGAATGTCTCAGTGAGTCAAGTAAAAAGGATGCAGTTGATTTGATTCCTTTGGGGAATCAAATCACGGTTGAGCAGATTGAATCAGATCGCTACAAGGTTTGGGTAAACTGCCTGGCGGAGCTAGTTGATGAGTGTCAAATGCATTTTGATGAATCTTAGATGGCTGTGCGAATGACGCCAATAGCATGACCTTCAATGAAGAAGTCTGCCTCTTCCTCAATGTCAATGGGGCTGTAGTTGTCATTTTCAGGAATTAAACGGACTTTTTGATTTCCGCGGTCCAAACGCTTAACAGTAACTTCACCGTTAATACGTGCCACCACAACATCACCATGCCGTGCCGTATCCACTTTGCAAACGGCAAGTAAATCACCATCAAAGATGCCAATTTTAATCATGGAATCGCCATGTACGCGAAGTAAATAATCGGGGGTTTTTGAGAAAATCGCAGGGTCTACAGGAACTATTTTCTCCTGGTGTGCAAGAGAATCGATTGGAGCGCCGGCTGCGACCTTGCCTATTATAGGTAAACCAATTTCCTGAGAAGCCTGATCATCTAGTGAAATAAGACATTGGATACCTCGGCTTGCACCACTTTGAAGCTTTATTGCTCCCCTACGTTCTAGTGCCCGCAGATGAGATTCGGCTGCATTAATAGAGCGAAAGCCCAGTGCATTAGCGATTTCGGCCCGCGTTGGCGGGCGACCTTCATCTCGGATAGATTGTTGAATCACGTCTAGAACTCGAGTCTGCGCTTTGGTTAACTTAATCTCATTCATGCTGAAGAAATTAACAGTAAAGAGACAAAATTGGAATCAATCCAGAATCAAATGCTCAAGTAATGCTTTTTGGGCATGGAGTCGATTACCTGCCTGTGCCCAGACTGTGGCTGTGCGAGGATCATCAAACAACCCCTTGGCTATCTCCTCACCTTCATGGGCTGGTAAACAGTGAAGAAGACACACATCTGGTCGGGCTTGATCAAGGAGATCAGAAGTAATCTGAAAGCTTTGAAATACATTTTTACGTGCCTGTAATTCAGTTTCTTGTCCCATGCTGGCCCATACATCCGTAGTTACCACGTGGGCTCCCGCTACTGCTTCAGAGAGGGTGTTAGCAAATTGAACGCGATTTTTGGCTTTTTCTATCCATGCTGTTCCTGGCCGGTAGCCATCTGGACAGGCAATGGTAAGATTAAAACCAAATAAGCCAGCTGCTTCCAAATAACTTTGACAGACGTTGTTACCGTCACCAATCCAGGTCACATTTAAATTTTTAATGTCACCAAATACGTCTCGCATTGTCTGAACGTCTGCAAGCAACTGACATGGATGGCAAGTATCTGAGAGACCATTAATAACAGGGATTAATGATGATTTAGCAAATCTTTCCAGCTTGCTGTGGTCGTCTGTACGGATCATCACGGCACTAACCATTTCTGATAAAACTCGAGCAGTATCTTCTAACGGTTCGCCCCGTCCTAATTGAGTATCTGTTGGAGAAAGAAAAATGGCTGATCCACCTAGTTGAGTCATTCCAGCTTCAAAACTGACTCGTGTGCGTGTGGAGGACTTTTCGAAAATCATTGCCAGTACACGCTGGTTTAACGTTGTATTGAGTTTCCCCGCGTGCATCCCATTTTTTAAAGCGCTCGCGCGATCGAGTACCTTAAAAAGCGCTGTCTCAGACAAATCATTCAGGGTTAAGAAATTTGTTTTCGCCATAACCGTGTTCCGGAAAGCGACCTAGTGTACCATTCAGAATTCTTCTAGGCGAGTAAAGGCGACGAGATGAGCACCCTTGAAACGATTAAAACGCAAATTCAAGATAACCCGGTTCTGTTGTACATGAAGGGCACGCCTGATCAGCCCCAATGTGGGTTTTCATCGCAGACTGTGCAGGCTTTGATGGCATGCTCCAGGCCGTTTTCATTTGTCAATATTCTTGAAGATTCCGATATTCGTGCTGAACTGCCGAAATATGCGGAGTGGCCAACATTTCCGCAGCTTTGGATTAATGGTGAGTTAGTTGGTGGTTGCGATATTGTATTAGAGATGTATCAATCTGGTGAGCTCAAGCCAATGGTGGAAGCGGCTTCCCCCGAAGCTTCAGAGTAAGCCAGGATCGAAGCGCAGCTGGCTTAAGTGGTTTGTTGAGGATAGCCGCCCCTAGATTCGTAGCCTGTATCTTCATCTCATCACTGCGGTCAGCTGTAATTATAGCGGAAATAATATCTTGACGAAGAGCGAGGATCGCTTCAATGATATCTACTCCCAGCTTACTATGGTCGAGGTGATAATCCACTAAGGCAATTTGAATAGAAGGGTGGGTTTTTAAGGCAGTTTTTGCATCCTTCAAAGACATGCCTGTAATTACCGTAGCGCCCCAACCTCCCAGCATTTTTAGCATTCCCGTAAGGATGATCTCCTCGTTGTCTATTACCAGCACAGTGCGTCCTAAGAGCGGCTGATGTAGAGTTTGTCCGCGTGGACCCTGATATTGTTTGAGCGATTCAGGTTTTTCTTTTGAAATTGGGAGCGTTACAGCGAAGCAAGATCCCTTTCCAGGTATCGAGCGCACCTGCAGTGATAATTTTAACAGATCACTGATTCTTTTTGAGATGGATAGACCTAAACCCAATCCTTTTTTCTCTGTTTCTATGCCTTCAGAAAGCCGCTTGAATTCATCAAAAATTGAAGGAAGGTCGTTAGAATTGATGCCAATACCAGTATCCCAGATTTCAATCCGGATATTGGTTTTAAATGCTCTGATTGCAAAAAGTACTCGCCCCCCCTTTCGGGTATATCTCAATGCATTCGATAAAAGATTTTGTAGTACACGACGCAATAGTTTTGGATCTGTATGGACTGCCTCATTTCGCGATCGAGAATTAAATTTAATATCTCGCTGGTCGGCAATGAGTTGAAACTCTTTTGACAACTGTTCAAATAAATCGGCTATAGGAAATGTTTTGGACTCAGCGCGGAGTGCGCCGGCATCTAGTTTTGAGATATCAAGCAATGTTGAGATCAGACTTTCTGCCGAACTCAAGGCTCCCTCAAGATGTAATGTCAGTTCTCGAATTTCATCAGTTGGAGCGCGCTCTGACAACGAAGTTGTAAAAAGTCTTGCGGCATTGAGCGGTTGCAGCAAATCGTGCGATGCCGCAGCCAAAAAGCGAGTTTTCGATAAATTGGCCTCTTCAGTTGCATTTATAGCTTGAGTAAGGGCTCTTTCAGTTTCTGCTCGCCGCACATTTTCTGCTTCGAGCGCCTCGTTCACCGCTTGTAATTCTTCCGTTCGTTTGTCAACGCGAGCTTCGAGAGTTTCATTCGCATTTTCAAGCCCACGTTTAGCCTCATTTCTATCAGTAACATCCTGGTAGAGCACGAAAATTCCCTGAACGTTGGCATTTTCTGCTCGATGAGGTACATAAAGCGCTTCGAATTCGCGATGTTCACCTGCTCGTTCAATGCCCACCTCGAAGCGTTGTCTCCGACCGCCAAAAGCCCTCTCGAGGAAGGGTTTCCTGATTTCATATTCGCTTGCTGTAAAGATTTCTGAATTCGGGCGCCCAATTACTTGTTCTCTCCGAACACGCATGGTTCGTTCAAACGCTTTGTTGATGAATTGAACTTGATAGTCTCGATCTACATAAGCGATCATTGCAGGGACATTATCAGTGTATACGCGTATAGCTTGTTCAGACTCGCGAAGTCGAGTTTCCGCTTCTTTATAAGAGGATATATTTGAGTAGCTTGTCACATAACCACCATTCGGCATTGGTTCTCCTATGATCTCGAGAGTAATGCCACTTGAAAGAATTGACTCGCGTCTGTAGGCGCTTCCTTTGTTCAAATGATCAAGGCGTTTTTGCAATGCATGTTTAATGTATTCGTCGTTTGCGTATTCTCCAATGAGACCGCTTTTCGCATTATGCCAAAATAGATCAGCAATTGGGCGACCGACGGTTAATAACTCATCGGGGTAACTAAATAGCTCTTTATACCGTCTGTTCCATGCAACTAATTTTTGGTTTTGATCAACAACACTGATGCCTTGTTGTAGGTGTTCAATAGCTTTGCGCAGCAACTCTTGGTTTTGTCTTGCCAATGAAGATGCTTCATTCACTAGACTTACTACTTCACCCAAGTGAATCCGCCGCCCACGTGATGCTGCACGAATTACCAGACGGGCTGATGTATATCCGATTTCCTGGCTAAGAATAGATTCCACAGCAGAAATTAAGTCAGCAGGAGCCGGATCTTTTTCCTGGAGTTGTTTAATTTGGTGATCATTAGTATAGATTTCGATAATTTTCTGAACGCGTGTAATGTCGATAAAGCGCGAGGCAAGTGCGGTCAGATCAATAATTCTGAGATCTTCCGTTAGATGACGCATGGTGCTTGAGAAAATTGGTGTTACATCAACAAAAGTGGCTGCTTGAACCTGGTCAGCAACTCGCGAATTTGTCGACAACGATACAATCAGATAAGTCAGTATGTTGAGGCCTAGCGAGACTATTATTCCATCGGTAAGCGAATAGATCGGCAGGATTAATAGCTCGTCCAACAATGAGTTTTGATTACTAGTTATTTCAGGTAGCACTAGCATGACTGACCAACTGACTAGTCCGATTAGCATTCCGGTCAGGGCACCGTAGCGATTGCCATCTCTCCAGTACAAACCTCCAAGCAACGCTGGGGCAAATTGAGCGGCGGCTACAAACGCAACTAATCCAATAGAGGCTAAAGAACGATCATTTGTTGCTGATTGGTAATATAACCAAGCGAGCACCATTATCAAAACAATACAGAGCCTGCGGATTGTTAACACAATCCAAGCAATGTCTGGTCTTTGTTTTATATTTTCTGGCGAGGTTCTGAATAGTATTGGCAGGACCACCTCATTCGCGACCATTATGGCTAGTGCAAGCGTTGATACAATCACCATACCTGTCGCTGCTGAGAGTCCCCCTAGAAATGCCAGGGCCGCCAGTGGTTCGTTATTAAAGGCCATCGGCAGTAAAAGAACAAAAGCGTCGGCGGGAGCGAGACCACCAAATTTGAGAAGCCCAGCTGCTGCAATGGGAGCCACAAATACGGCAAAACAGAGTAAGTATAGGGGAAAGAACCAGCGTGCGTTCTCTCTGTAATGATTTTGAGGCGCCTCAACGAAAGTCACATGAAATTGATGGGGTAAACAAATGATCGCTAAGCTAGCTAGAATTAGATGAGTTGCTATGCCCCATTGTGAAAAATCGGCACTGAATACTTTTTCAACGATTGGATCTTTTTTGGCGAGAGCGAACAAGTTGTCAAACCCGTCAAATAGTTCAAATACACAGAAGATGCCGACAAGTACGAAAGCGAATAGTTTGACGACAGATTCAAAAGCAATAGCAATCATCATCCCCCGGTTACTGTCGCGACGCTGCCCAGGCAAACGTGTTCCAAACAGAATGGCAAATATAGTCATAAAAATGGCTGCGAAAAAAGCAGTATCAAAAAGCTCGGGTCTTGTCGTAGTCGGTGATCCAGCCATAATATTAAATGTTTGACCGACGGCCTTTAATTGCAGCGCTATATAAGGAATGGTACCTAGTAATGCCACAATGGTCGTTAGCACGGCAAGGGGTTGACAGCGCCCATAACGAGCAGACATGAATTGGGCAAGTGATCCAATATGGTGTATTTTCACTACCGCGTTGAATTTCGAAAGTACTGGCCAGCAGAATAGAAATACGAGTATTGGGCCAAGATAAATTGGTACGAACTGCCATCCATGCTCAGCGGCTGATCCAACTGCTCCATAATAGGTCCAGCTCGTCGCATAGACGCCGATTGATAGCGGATAAACCCACTTTGCCGCTCGTGTGCCGCCGAAGGACTTAGTGTTTCGATCGCCATGCCAGGCGATGATAAAGAGCACGCCTACATAGGCGAGTGAGAGCATGATGAGTTGCCAGCTTGAAGCCACATTGATCCCTAGGTTAAGTAAGACACTGTCAGCATAATACGATCAATACTCAGGATTATGCTTTCTAAATCGTCCGCATGATCTTAATTTTGCCCTCAAGGCAGCTGAAGTATTTTTTAGATGTGGTTTTGGTAAATCAGAAAGACGCATTCCTGAGAGTATACTAAGGGCAAGTAGTATGATTTTGAAATTGCTGATTTGGTATTTCAAAACATTGGCTAATTGATAATTCCTTGCGGTGAACTGAAAAACCTTGCTCCTTCGCATCTAAGGCATCTCTACGGATCTCTTTTCCACATATACTTTGTGATTATATTAATGGGTTTCATCAGGAAAACCTATTGCATGATACTAACGAAAACTGAGACGTGCTAGATGAAACTGAATTGAATCCTTGGGTAAATGTAGCGTTTAAGTAGCTCCAAGCCTTGCTAATCGGCAATGCTCACTTCGACAAACTGTAGAGGGCTAAAAAATATTGACTTTCTTCAGCAATTTATCATTTTTTTGAACAAGACTAACCTCAGATAGACTCGATCAGTGGCCTGAATGGCAGTTTTTGCTTGGAAGCCTCGTTAAGGGATTATTAGGCGATGAACTGAGTTCTGAGTAGTTGATCTATAGAATGGAAAGCGAAGTAAACGGTTAAAATTAGGGGACTTTGGTAACCATTGTGGTTATTATAATGGAATACAATAGTATCAAAGGTTATAAGGCTTACTTAGCCCGTCCGTATTAATTTTTTCAAGAAGTCGACAAAAAAATGAAACTGCAACAGCTTCGATATATTTGTGAAGTTGCCAATCATGATTTAAACGTATCAGCAACAGCACTTAGTCTATTCACCTCTCAGCCTGGAATTTCTAAGCAAATTCGTTTGCTCGAGGATGAGCTAGGTGTGGAAGTTTTCGCAAGAAACGGTAAGCATCTAGTGGCTATTACTCCAGCTGGGGAGGAAGTATTGGCGGTTTCTAATGAGATTCTGCTCAAAGTTGATGTTATTAAGCAAATTTCTCAGGAGTTCTCAGACGAAGCCAAAGGCGTTTTGTCAATTGCAACAACCCACACGCAAGCACGGTATGTATTGCCACCAGTCATTCAGCAATTTGTGAGAGAGTACCCGGAAGTATCTTTGCAGATGCAGCAGGGTACGCCGGCGCAAATTGCAGAAATGGCTGCTAATGGCGACGTGGATTTCGCAATAGCGACGGAGGGATTTGAGCATTTTGCGAACTTACTGCTAATGCCCTGCTATCAGTGGAATAGGGCCGTAATAGTGCCAAAAGAGCACCCATTAGCTAAAAACGATGGGTTGCTGTCATTGTCCGAATTGGCGCGGTATCCGATTGTAACCTACGTCTTTGGCTTCACAGGACGTTCGCGTTTGGATGAGGCTTTTGAGCAACATGGCCTTACGCCAAGAGTTATATTTAGGGCTGCTGATGCCGACGTGATCAAGACTTATGTAAGGCTTGGACTTGGGGTCGGAATCATTGCAGACATGGCACATGATCCTCAAACTGATGCTGACCTTGTAACTATTGACGCAAGTCATTTATTCAGCCCAAGTGTCACCTCAATCGCTTTCAGGCGTGGTAATTTTTTGCGGGGGTACATGTACCGTTTTGCAAATCTTTTCGCGCCACATTTATCACATGAAGTGATCGGCAAATTTTTAAAAAGCCAGGGACGAACTGAAGCAGAAAAAATCTTTGATGCTGTTAAAGTTCCTTGGATTTAGAGCAGGTTAACTGGAAACAGTGCATATGTCGTGGTTGACAACTGCCAACGATTTTCGGTTTTAATAATTGTCAATTTTTTATGTCGTCAGGTATCCTGCTTGTCTGGTGGGTTAAATAGTTTTGGTTGAGCCGTTACCCCCCCCCCATACCAGTAACTGTTTTAAGTCAACTCTGTGAGATCACCTGCTTTTTTAGTTGGTCCTCTTTAAGGACGAGTCCCATACTATTCATCGGCTGATTGGTCCATTTATCGTATTTGTGGGTCTTTGGCCTCCGGTTAGGAGATAAAATTCTTAACCTACGGTCCCGGACTTTCGTTTTCCGGTGATCTGTAAAATGCGACCACTAATTTCTTCAACAGATC